>JAUTXB010000152.1 GCA_030838245.1 Acidimicrobiaceae bacterium | reverse complement strand
TTGTTCGTGGGCGAGGTGGTGGACGTGGGGGGACGAGCCGTCGGCCCCGATGACCATCCCGAGGTCCTCAGGATGGAGGACACCCGGATGAATTACGGCGGTTGAACAGAGCCGGTGAGCGGCCAGCGTGAGCTGGGTTGACCCGGGCTGACCAGGCGCTCCGTTGCTCAGGCGGGTTTCGGTCGGAGGTCGATGCGGAGCACGAGCACCCCGTCGTCGAGTGCCGCCTCGGCGTCGCCCAGCATGGCGAAGTCCATGAAGTCGGCCTGTGCCTGCTCCTTGAACCGCTGACGATCGGCACCCTCGATCGGGGGCAGGCCACGGTTCCGGACAGCCTCGGCTCGAGATCGAAACCGTGCCAGCATTTCCTGGGGGTCGAATTGCTCGGGCACGGGTCGATCGTAGCGGGGCCCCAGCGCGCACCGTAGCGGTATCGCTCGCACTACACTTGTGACCGAACGGTGAACGACGGGATACCCGGCTGGCCTGGGCTCAGGCCTGATGTCGCCTCTGGCGGGGGCAAGGAGTTTTTCGGTGAAGAAGGGACGCCATCGCCGCTTCGAGGAAGCACGCAGCCTGAAACGGTCCGTCGCGACTGCAAACAGGCGGTGCCCCGAATGTGGCGCTGAACCAGAAGACGAGCACGCGTCGTGGTGCCTGGCCACCGAGGACGAATTCGATGAGATCCTCGGCACGGTCCAGCGAGGTCCCACGCATGCCGAGGACGACCCGCTGGCCGAGTAGCGCCCCCGCTCCTCCAAGCGGCGTGGGTGCGCTCTGTTCGATTTTCAGTCGCTCGTGTGCCCTGAACCGTTTCAGCGGGCGGTGGGCCGCCTGACTGTGGGATGGGGCAGCGGGACCGCAGTCGAAGCAGGTGACAGGCGGGCATCCAAGTAAGCAGCCACCATCTTGTAGACCTTCTTGCCTGCCATGGCCTCGAGCTCGGCACGCATGCTGACGTACACGGGCTCATGGCCCACGAAGGCTTCGGGTGCCTCGGTACACCACCAGTGGAACTCCTCGCCGCCGCCACCCCAATGCCGACGGTCCCATTGCCGGATGACCGACGTGACATGGCCGTCGGGCGAGGTCTCGTCCTCACGTCGTAGTGGGAGCTGCCAACAGACTTCGGGCTTCAGCTCCACATGGCTGCGTCCCTGGGCCAGAGCGGCCAGGTGCAACGCGCATCCTGCCCCCGCCTCGAATCCCGGTCGATTGAGAAAGATGCAGGCGTCCTTGACCAGCCTGGTGCCCAAGTCGCCGTCGGGCAGCCTCTTGACCACGCCCTTTTGCCCCTGTTTGTGGAACTGCCAGATGTCCGGCGTGAGCTGTGCGGCAGCACGCTCGACGGTGCGGGCGTCCTTCTTGCCGGTGAAGTGGGCCCCATACGAACAACACCCCTGCACCAGTTCTGGTGCCGGACCGGTGAGCACGCCTTGGCAGCCGTTGCCGAAGATGCACGTCCAGGCGCTGGACATGAACGTGACGTCGAACTGCCAGGTCCGCTCCTCGTCAGGGTCGTCGAAACTGACCCATTCGTGCGCGTCGGGCGGAATCTTCGTGTTCGGGTTGGCCACCCCTTTATGATGACAGGCGTGCCCGCCGATCGTGACGACCTGCGCCCGGCGTTGACGATCACACCCGGCGCTCGGGCCACGGTTGCCGCGGCGCTGGCAGGGGAGAAGGGGCACGGTCGGCTCGCGCTGTGGTTGGAGATCACAGGGGCCAACGACGGTGCCTATGCCTACGACATGTACTTCCGGCCCCTCCACGACGCAGCCCCAGGTGATGTCATACAACACGATGACGACGTCCCCGTCGTGATCCCGCGCCAGAGCGTCGAGCGGTTGCAGGGTGCCAGGCTCGACTTCTTCTCCGACCCCGATGCTGATGCCGAGGTCGGCCTGGTCGTGGTCAATCCGAACCGACCGCCCACCCGGGCTGAGCAGGGGTTGGCCCCGACAGAGGTCTCCCCAGCCGATCTGACCAGCCCGCTGGCGCGCCAGGTGGCTGCCGTCCTCGAATCCGAGGTCAACCCCAGCATTGCCGAACACGGCGGTCGAGCCGATCTGGTCACGGTGGAGGGCTCGG
The DNA here is from genome assembly GCA_030838245.1 of Acidimicrobiaceae bacterium. The sequence continues at coordinate 11,815 of JAUTXB010000152.1, read as the reverse complement.
TCGTCCATCTCCGGTTGAGCGGTGGCTGCCAGGGGTGCGGGATGGCCCAAGCCACGTTGAGCCAGGGGATCGAGACCATCCTGAAAGAGGCCGTGCCCGAGATCAGCGACATCGTCGACGTGACCAACCACGCCGCCGGGGCCAACCCGTTCTACCAGTCCGCCCACGGCTGAAGCCGGCCTGTCCCGTAGCCGGTGACGGCGCTGCTCATCGCCGGTGCATCGGTGATCGGGTTGGTGGCGGGCGCCCTGCTCGATCCGCTCGGCCAACAGCTGGCTGCGAGGAGCAGTCGGAAACATCGCTCAAAGCATGAGGCGCCGCCGGCACAGCCGGTGGAGCCGGTGGCCTACGGCCCGGTGCGAGAGTCGGGGTGGCCCCCCCAGCTCCTTCCCGTTGGATTCAGCCCCATCCGCACCCTCGGCGCCGCCCTCATCACCGGGGGCCTCTTCGCCGGGGCAGCCCACCGGTTCGGCCCCCACCCGGTCCTCGTGCCTTTTTGCGTCTTCTTCGCCGCTCTGGTCGTAGTGTCCACGACCGACCTGTCCTACGGGTTGATTCCGCGCCTGGTGGTCTATCCCGCCATGGCCGCAGTAGTGGGCCTCTTGGTCGCGGTGGCCGGCGCCGACGGGCAGTGGCATCGGTTGGGGAGCGCCGCTATCGGCGCGGCGGCGGCCTTTATTGTGTTGTTCGTCATCTGGTGGTTGGCTCCCCGGGGGATGGGCTTCGGCGACGTGCGCCTGTCAGCGCTCATCGGTCTGGCCACCGGGTGGATCGGTCTGCTCGACACCTACGTAGCCCTGCTCTCGGCGTTCGTTGTCGGGCTGCTCTTCGGGATCGCCACCGCCGGCCTACGTGGTATCGGGCGAAAGATACGGGTCCCGTTTGCACCGGCGCTGGCCCTGGGCGCGATCGTCGCCGTGTTCTGGGGTGCCCCGATCGTCCAGGCCGCCCTCGATCGAACGATCTGAACGGGCACCTGGCGCCCTGGACAGGCGCGAGCCAGCTTCGGGGGCGAGGGCCCTCAATGCGTCGGCGAGCCCAGAGAAAAGGGGAGCCCTAGAGGGGCGTCGAGAAGGCAGAGCGGGCCGAGTCGGCGGCGGCCACGAGTAGATTTGCCTGGATGCTGCGCTTCCTGACCGCCGGAGAGTCCCATGGCCGCGCCCTTGTGGTCATCGTGGAAGGCTTGCCGGCCGGGCTCTTGGTCACCGCCGAAGATATCCAGCGGGGACTGGCTCGTCGGCGGCTGGGGTACGGGCGTGGTCCGAGGATGCGCTTCGAGGCCGACGAGGTCACCCTGATCGGCGGGATCCGCCACGGTCGCACCATCGGCTCGCCGGTGGCGATCGAGATCGCCAACACCGAATGGCCGAAGTGGGAGACCGAGATGTCTCCGGCCCCAGGCCTGCCCGCCAAGGTCCTGACCCAGCCACGACCCGGCCACGCCGACCTTTCCGGCATGCTCAAGTACGGCCTGGCCGACGCCCGAGACGTGCTCGAGCGGGCCTCGGCCCGAGAGACGGCGGCCAGGGTGGCGGCGGGAACCCTGGCCAAGCTACTTCTGGGCCAGATCGGGGTGGACATCCTCAGTCACATCGTGCAGCTGGGAGCGGCCAGGAACGAGGGCTCCGTGCTCCCTGTCCTCAGCGATCTGCCCCGGATCGACGAATCGGCGGTGCGTTGTCTCGACCCCGGCACTGAGGCCCGCATGATCGCCGAGGTCAAGGCGGCGGCCAAGGAGGGCGACTCGCTCGGCGGCGTGGCCGAGGTCGTGGCCTACGGGGTTCCCGTGGGCCTCGGGAGCCACGTGCACTGGGACCGGCGACTCGACGCCCTGTTGGCCCAGGCGCTCATGAGCATCCAGGCCATCAAGGCCGTCGAGATCGGCGAGGGCCTCGCCCTCCCCGGGCTTCGCGGTTCGGAAGCCCATGACGCCATCCGCATGGCCGGGCCGGCCGACAGCGACGGCGAACTCGGAGGTGGGTATACGCGCGACACCTATCGGGCCGGTGGCATCGAGGGTGGCATGTCCACCGGTGCGCCCATCGTGGCTCGAGCCTCGATGAAGCCGCTGGCCACCCTCAATCGACCCTCGTTGGGCACGGTGGACGTGGTGACCAAGGAATCGACGGTGTCGTTCAAGGAGCGGACCGATGTCACCGCCGTGCCGGCCATGGGCGTGGTGGCCGAGACCATGACGGCACTGGTGCTGGCATCCGAGGCCCTCCGGAAGTTCGGAGGCGACTCAGTGGCCGAGTTCGCACGTAACCGCGATGGCTACCTCGCTTCGTTGGGCGAAACCCCATCGGCTGCCTCCTCACTTTCCGAGCCCCATGACTGACCGCCTCTTGCTCGTCGGCATGATGGGGGCGGGGAAGTCCACCGTGGGTCGGCTGTTGGCCGACCGATTGGGATGGAGATACCTCGATTCGGACGCCCAGGTGGCCCAGACCACCGGGCGGACCGTTCCCGAGATCTTCGCCGAAGACGGCGAGGCGGCATTCCGGGTCGAGGAGACCAAGGCGCTTACCGAGGCCGTGTCTGGTGCTGATCCGACTGTGGTCTCTGTGGCCGGCGGCGCAGTGCTGTCCGAGGAAAACCGGGCGTTGCTGGTCCGGTCGGGAACCGTGGTGTGGTTGCGGGCCCGACCCGAGACGTTGGCCAAGCGGGTCGGCGACGGCGCCGGACGCCCGCTTCTCGGCGACGATCCGGGCGCGGCGTTGGCCGCCCTGTACGAGGTTCGAAAGCCATTGTACGAATCGGTGGCATCGGTGACGGTCGACGTGGACGACCTCCCTCCCGAGGTGGTGGTCGAGCGGGTGCTGGCCGCTACCGGGCTCGGCGCTGACGCGACGGGAGGGAACGAAGAGGGTGGACAACCGTGATCACCGTTCCGGTGAAGCTGGGGGAGCGTAGCTACGACGTGGTCATAGGAGACGGCGCACGGGATCTCCTGGCCGACACGCTGTCGGCGGTGATTCCTGGTGCCGGCCGGGTGGCGGTGGTGAGCCAGGCCGGCATCGGTGTCGAGGTGGACCCCGGCCTGCCCCACGAGACGTTCACCGTTCCCGACGGGGAAGGGGCCAAGTCGTTGTCGACCGTCGAGGACCTGTGCCGGGGGTTTGCCCGTTTCGGCCTGACCCGAGGCGATGCTGTGGTGGCCGTGGGCGGCGGCGTGGTCACCGATCTGGCCGGTTTCGCCGCCGCCGCCTATCACCGCGGTATTGCCTACGTGAACGTGCCCACGTCGCTGCTGGCGCAGGTGGACGCGGCTATCGGGGGCAAGACGGGGGTGAACCTCCCCGAGGGGAAGAACCTGGTCGGCGCCTTCTGGCAGCCATCGGCCGTCCTGTGTGACACGGCAACCTTGTCCACGCTGCCCCAACGGGAGTGGGCCAGTGGCAGGGGGGAGATGGCCAAGTACGCCTTCCTGGCTGTTCCCGAGGGCTCGGGACCCGACGCGTCGTTGATCGGGCTCCCGCTGGTGGAACAAGTGGCTCGATGTGCTCAGATCAAGGCCGACGTGGTGGCCGCCGACGAGCGAGAGGGCGATCGACGGATGGTGCTTAACTACGGTCACACCCTGGCCCATGCGCTCGAGGCCGCCTCTTTCGGGGCCACCGGGGAGCCGGACCTCCGCCACGGTGAGGCGGTGGCCGTCGGATTGGTCTTCGCCGCCATGCTGTCTCGACGGTTGGGGCGTATCGATGACGATCGGGTGGCACTCCATCGTCGCGTGGTGGGGGCGTTCGACCTTCGGGCCGACTTGCCCGACGACGTCGACCCTGTGGCGTTGGTCTCGTATATGAGTCGTGACAAGAAGGCCCATCACGACCTGACTTTCGTGCTCGATGGCCCACGCGGGGTGGAAGCGGTCAGAGGGATCGATGAGGCCCAGGTGCTGGCTACCCTGGCCGACATGGCAGAGCAATCATGAGCCCGCAATCATGAGCGATCGATCACTGATCCTCCTGTTGTCGGGTCCCAACTTGAACCTGCTCGGCGATCGGGAGCCGGCTATCTACGGCCACGACACCCTGGCTGATCACGTGGAGTCGGCCAACAGCGCGGCCGAGTCCCTCGGGCACACGCTGGAGCACGTGCAGTCCAACCACGAAGGAGACCTCATCGAGGCCATCCATCAGGCCCGCGGCCGGGCGGCAGCAATCGTGGTCAACGCCGGGGCACTGACCCATACCTCGTGGGCTCTGCACGATGCTCTGGCCGCCTTCGATGGTGTGGTGGTGGAGCTGCACATCTCCAACCCGGCTGCCCGCGAGCCGTTCCGCCACACGTCAGTCGTGGCCCCGGTGGCCGACGGCTCCGTCGCCGGCTTCGGTGCGCTGGGCTATCCCCTGGCCATCGAAGCAGTGCACCGGCTGCTCGAGGCTCGGGGCGAGGAGCGAGCGTGACCCACCCCGGGCCCTTGTTCGCCGATCAGCTTCCGCCGCTCGATGTCTCGGGCCGATTGGACCGCTTGCGGGAGACTCTGCCCGAGGCCGGCGCCGAGGGCCTCTTGGTGACAACGGCGGCCAACATTCGCTGGTTGACCGGCTTCACTGGATCGGCCGGCTTGTTACTGGTGACCTCGGATCGTGCCGTCTTGACCTCGGACGGGCGCTACCGGACTCAGTCCGAAGAACAGGTAGCCGAGGCAGGAGCAGCCGAAGCCGTCGACATCGTCATCGGCGGCAGCCAGGCCCAGCGGGACACTCTGGTCGCGGCGTGGGGCGAGGTGAGCGATCTCGGGCTCGAGGCCAACGACGTGACCTGGTCGGGACAACAGAGTTGGGACGAGGCATTCGGATCCGGGGTGTCGTTGGTCCCCACGCGCGGGCTCGTCGAGGCTCTTCGTCAGGTGAAAGACGACGGAGAAGTGGCGCGGATGGAGCGGGCGGCAGCAATCGCCGACGATGCCCTAGCGTCGGTGGTGCCGCTCCTGGCCCGAGCCGAGTCCGACTCGGTCACCGAGGCGGTCGTGGCCGCCGCCCTCGACCACGCCATGCGGGCGCGCGGTGCAGAAGACAGTGCTTTCGAGACGATCGTGGCCTCTGGTCCGAACTCGGCCAAGCCACATGCCCGACCGAGTAACCGTCTAATCCGGGCCGGCGACCCGGTGGTGATCGATTTCGGGGCAATCTACGACGGCTATCGCTCGGATATGACCCGGACATTTTGCATCGGTGGCGAGCCGACGGGTGAGCTCGGTCGGATCTTCTCGGTGGTGGCTGAGAGCCAACGGGTTGGAGTGGCGGCCGTGGGTCCCGGGGTGGTGACCGGCGACGTTGATCGAGTCTGCCGCGAGGTGATCGCCGATGCCGGCTGGGCGGACCGTTTTGAGCACGGGACCGGCCACGGCGTTGGCCTCGACATTCACGAGGCGCCGTCGGTCGGGCCAGGGGCAACTGCTATCCTCGCACCCGGCGTCGTCGCCACCGTTGAGCCCGGGGTCTACCTGGCGGGCGTGGGTGGGGTCAGGATCGAGGACACTCTCGTCGTTGTCGAGGACGGCCGCCGCCCGCTGACCAAGTTTCCGAAGGATGTTTCGCTCTGATGGCTGTTTCCACCAACGATCTACGCAACGGCATGACCGTGAATTTGCCCGAGGGGCTGTTCTCCGTGGTGGAATTTCAGCATGTGAAGCCGGGCAAGGGCGGTGCCTTCGTCCGCACCAAGCTAAAGAACGTGCGTTCCGGTGCGGTGATCGAACGTACCTATCGAGCCGACGAGAAGCTCGACCAGGCCATCATCGACAAACGGGCGATGCAGTTCCTCTATCGAGACGGATCCGACTACGTGTTCATGGACACCACCTCCTATGAGCAGATCCAAGTTGCCTCCGATCTGTTGGGCGATGCGGCCAACTACCTGAAAGAGGGTGACGACGCCGTCCTACAGTTCTATGGCGATGAGATCGTCGGTGTGGATCTCCCCGCAGCCGTCGAGCTGACCGTGGCCGAGACCGAGCCGGGCGTCCAGGGCGACCGGGTATCCGGGGCTCGCAAACCGGCCACCTTGGAGACTGGGCTGACGTTGCAGGTTCCCTTGTTCGTCAATCCGGGAGAGAAGATCAAAGTCGACACCCGCTCGGGCGAGTACCTGACCCGAGCCTGAGCCTCGGTACGGCAGACGCCCGCCGGGCCCCGCCGGCTCGATAGCCAACGGGCTCCGCGAGCAGGCCAGACCGACCTCGACCATGGAATCCGCCCCCCGTCACCAAGCCCGAGAGCGGGCAGTGTCCCTCCTCTACGAGGCGGAGCTGAAGAACGAGCCACCGTCGGTGGTCGTAGCCGCCCTGACCGTAGCTCCCGATGAGTTCACGGTGGCCTTGCTGGCCGCAGTGGAGGAGGACAAGGTCGAGATCGACGCCATGGTGGGGGATGCGGCCATCGGCTGGGACGTGGACCGGATGGCTGTGATCGATCGCAACATCCTCCGCCTAGCCGTGGCCGAGCTCATGTCGTTTCCCGATGTGCCCACCGCTGTCGTCTTGAACGAGGCGGTTGACTTGGCCACCGGGTACTCGACCGATGACTCGGGAAGCTTTGTCAACGGCATCCTGGCCACCTTGGCGGTGCAGATACGGGGGTAGGCGTCCTCGGCCGTGCTCACCATCACCTCGGACACCTGTAACAAGGTGGTCCGCCGAGGCCTAACCACCTGTGGCCGTACTGCCACCACCACCACCCCCGCCGAAGCCGGCGCCACCGCCACCACCGAAGCCACCACCACCGAAGCCGGCGCCACCGAATCCACCACCACCACCGAAGCCGCCGGTCGACGCACTGGTACTCGAAGACGGGACCGCAGCGGAGAGGTCAGCGAGGACCACCGTCGTGCCCTTGGAGAGCCCGGAGGTGATCTGGGTGTAGACACCACCCACCACGCCGACGGAGACCTTTTTCCGTATCGTCGTACCGGACTGCAGGATCAGCACGTAGGAACTGTTGGTTCCGACGGTGTGGACGGCTGATGTGGGGACGGCGCGCGTGGTGTTCACCTGGTGCAAAACGACTTGGACCTGGGCTGTGGACCCTGCGGCGATGCTGTGTGAGCCGCCGGAGAGGACGACGATCAATGGGTAGGTGTAGCTCGAGCTGCTGGCATTGACCGGACCTACCCGGGTGACCGTTCCGCTCATCGCCTGCTTGACCCCGTTGACCGTCACTATGGCCTTGTCCCCGACTTTGACCTCCGCAGCCTGTGTGCTGGTGAGCGAAGCAGTGGCCTGGTAACTCCCGGAGTTGATGATGGTGATCGCATTACTGGTGGAGCCTGCCGTCACTGTCTGGCCGGTGGCCAGGGTCACGGCGGCGACCGTGCCGGTCAGGGGGCTGGTCAGCTGGGCATCGGCCAACGACTGCTGCGCCCCGATCAGCGAGGCGGTGGCCGAGTCGATCGACGCCTGATCGGTGGCTAACTGCTGGGCGCTGTTGGTGGCCGTACCACCCGAGCCGCCGGCCGCACCCGATCCACCCGATCCGCCGGTGCCACCGGAGCCGCCGGCCGCACCCGATCCGCCGGTGCCGGTACCGCCCGAGCCGCCCGTCGCACCCGATCCGCCGGTACCACCCGATCCGCCGGTGCCGGTACCGCCCGAGCCGCCCGTCGCACCCGAGCCACCTGTCGCACCCGATCCGCCGGTGCTACCTGACCCGCCGGTGCTACCTGACCCGCCGGTGCCACCCGAGGGGTTGGTCGACGCCAGTACCTGGGCCAGCGTGGTCTCGGCGCTGGACACCGCCTTCTGGTCTGAAGTGACCAGCTGCTGCGCGGCCAGGGACTGGCTGAGGGCGGTTGAGCATGCTGTCGGATCGGCAGGCGGGGTCGTAGTTGTCGTGGTCGTACCGGTGCTGGCACAGGTCGCCTGGGCCTGGGCCAACGCGGCCGCCGCCGTGGCTGCATCGGCATCGGCGGTCTGCTGGGCGGCAACGACCGCTTGTTGTGCCTGGGCCAGGGTGGGCCCGCTAGCCGCACTGGTGAGGAATGCGGTCACGGTCGCGCCGGCGGAGGAGGAGACCGCCGCTGTGGTCGATGCACCGGTGGAGGATGATGCGGTGCCGGATGACGCTCCGGTTGAGGATGACGCAGCGCCGGACGAGCCTGCGGCGCTCGAGTTCGTTGACTGGTTTGCTTCGTCCTCGGCCAGCTTGGCCTGAGCGGACGTGAGGCTGGACTGTGCAGCCGACACGCTCTGGGCCAGCGCCGTGGTGTCCAGTGCGGCCAGAGTCTGTCCGGCGGTTACCTGCTGGCCCACGGTCACGTTCACTGATGACACCGTGCCGGCCACCTGGAAGTCGGCGGTGCCTTGGCTCACCGGGTTGGCATTCCCGGACACGCCGAGCGTCTGGCGTACCGTGGCCGTCGACACCGCGGCGAGGCGGTAGCCCGTTGCTCCCGAGGCGCCGGTGGCCCACAGGGCCACGCCGGCGACGATGGCGACGACGACCAGCGTCCCAATGCTCAAGGTCCACCGCTTCCGATGCGAGCTAGGTCCGGCTACGTCAACCACCGGTTGCCCCTCGTCCGAACCCGGTCGTGCAGGTCTGACCGCCTGTCGAGGTGATCCGGACATTGGTGGCGGAGACGGCACCCGTTGAGTCAGAGCTTCCGGCGGCGGTGACACAGTCGCCAACGGCCAGGTTCGCCGCCGCCGCTGTCTGGTCTTCGGCGTAGGTGGTCGTCGAGTTGGTCGTGACCTTGACGGTCGTGGTCTTGCTGGTTGATGGCTTCTTCGAGCTCTTCGTGGACTTCTTGGAGATGCTGGCCGAGGAGAAGCCGGAGATGGTCAGGCTGTTGGACCCGACCGCCGTCACCTTGCCGCTAGCGAACCCGACATTGCCCGTGCCACCGAACCGACCGCCACCCGGGGGCCGACCTGATCCTCCGCCCGGTCGCTGACCCGAACCTCCGCCGGGGGGAGTCTGGCCACCGCCGAACCGGCTGGCTCCACCCCCGAATCCCCCTGTGCTGCACTTCCCCGCCGTGGGCTGGCTGATGGTCACCGTCTTGGCCGTGATCGTGGACTTGGACGACGATCCGCTGATACTGACACAGTCTCCCGCTGCGACCGAGGTGGATGGCACCGTGGCGGTCTGGGAGAAGGTGGTGGATGGCGTCCAGTTGACCGTTACTTGGCCGCTCTGTTGGTTCTGGACTTCCATGGACGAGCCGGAGAGAGCCGCCACCGACCCGGAGGCAACGGGGGGCGAACCACCGCTCGGGGTCGTAGCCGCGCCGGCCGCCGTGGTTCCAGCCAGGCTGGCGACCAGCGAGATGCCGATGATGGCCGCCGGGACCGTCCGGCGCATGTGGGGACTTGGACGCTTCATGCTGTGGTGTTCTCCTTCATGTGGGACGGGCTACTTCTCTTGCGCGGTCCGCTTATTGCGGGCGGGGTCCACGGTTATTCGCTCCGAAGGGCATCGATGGGGGCCAGTCGGGCCGCCCGCGACGCCGGGTAGACCCCGAACACGAGGCCGATGGCGATGGCGATCAGCAAGGACCCGACGCTGGCGAACATCGAGAGGCTGATGGGGTAGCCGATGGCGTGAGGCAACAACACCGAGCCGAGCACGGCCAGCAGCGCGCCCAGGGCTCCGCCGGTGAGGCCGAGCACCGAGGCCTCGAGCAGGAATTGACGGCGGATGAGTGGGGGCGTGGCGCCGAGGGCCTTGCGCAACCCGATCTCTCGGATCCGCTCGGTCACCGACACCAACATGATGTTCATGACCCCAATCCCCCCGACCAGCAATGAGATGCCGGCGACTCCCCCCAGAAGGATGGTCAATGTCCGGTCGACCGAGGTCGAAGTGGACACCAGGGACTGCTCTGATGCAATGGTGAAGTCTGCGTTCGCGGAAGTTGTGATGCCGTGGAGGGCCAGCAGTTCGGTATCAGCTTCCTGATAGGCGGCCGACAGCGTGCTGCTCGACGTGGCCTGGACCAGGATGGAGCTGAGCGAAGAGGACCCGAAGAGCCGTTGGGTGGCGGTGCTGATAGGCACGATCACCTGGTCGTCCTGGTTCGAGCCGGTTGTCGATGATGAGGAGCCAACCGAGTTGAGCACGCCAATGACGGTCATCGGCAAGCCGTTCACGTTGACGGTCTGGCCGACTGGGTCGACCCCACTGAACAACTGGGAAGCCGTGTCCGACCCGAGGACGGCAACCGCGGTGTGGTCGGCCACGTCCTGGTTGTCGATGAAACGGCCCTGGGTGACGGTGCGTCCCCGGACGGTTTCCCAGGTCGGGTTGGTGCCGTTGACCACGGAGGTCCAGTTGGACGAACCGGCGGTCAGCGTCTCAGATGACGACGCGACCGGGGCAACGGCGTGGATGTCGGGTGCCACCGTCTTGGACGTGAGGGCGGTGGCGTCGGCCTCGGTCAGGGTTGAGGCCGAGCCAAAACCTCCGCGAATGCCACTGCTTGACGTGGAGCTCCCGGGTGAGACCGTCAACAGGTTGGTGCCCAATGCATTGATCTCGGAGCTGACCTGATTCTGAGCTCCCTGGCCCAGGCCGACGGTCAGGATCACGGCGGCGATGCCGATCATGATGCCGAGTACCGTCAAACCGGATCGAAGGCGGTGTGTCCGAACGGCGTCGAGGCCGGTCCGCAGGGTGTCGAGCCAGGTCATGATGCCAGCTCGGTGACCGGGGCAACCAGGCCATCGCGAATGCGGATGGTGCGTTGGGCGACCCCGGCCACATCGGCGTCATGGGTGATGAGCACGAGCGTCCGACCGGCCGTGTGCAGCTCGTCGAGCAAGACCATGATGTCGTGGGCCGACTTGGAGTCGAGCGCACCGGTCGGCTCATCGGCGAGGATCAGGTCCGGTTCGCTCACCAGCGCCCGAGCGATGGCTACTCGCTGTTGCTGGCCGCCAGACAGCTCGCCCGGACGGTGCTGGATGCGGTCTCCCAAACCAACTCGCTCCAGCGCGTCAATCGCTCGCTCCCGTCGTTCATTACGCGCCACACCGGCATAGGTCAGGGGCATCTCGACGTTCCGCCAGGCGGTCAGCGCGGGCAGAAGATTGAACTGCTGGAAGATGAAGCCGATGCGTCGGTTCCGCACGGAGGCCAGGGAGATCTCAGGCATGTCGCTGACGTTCTCGCCGGCCAGCCGGTACGTTCCCTCGGTCGGGACATCGAGGCAGCCCAGGATGTGCATGAGCGTCGACTTTCCCGATCCCGACGGGCCCATGATGGCGACGTACTCGCCCTCGTGGATGGACAGGCTGACCCCTCGCAGGGCGGCGACGGCAAAAGCCCCCGTTCGGTAGACCTTGGTGACGTTGTCGAGCTCGATGACCGGCGTGGAATCAACCACCGACGGCTCCACCGGCCGCGCCGCCGCCGAAGCCGCCGGCCCCGCCCCGGAAACGGCCCGCCCCGCCGAAGCCGCCGGCCCCGCCGGTGCCTCCGCCCCCGCTACCACCGAAGAGACTGCGACCTGCGCCGCCGGCGGTGCCGTTGAACTTCACCACTTGCTCGAGCACCTTCTCACCCGCCGTCAGCCCGCTGGTGACCTGGGTCTGACCATTGGAGCTCACGCCGGTGGTAACCGTTCGAGGGACATGGCTCCCGTTCTGGACCACGGTGACGGTCGATTGGCCCCCCGAGTAGGAAATGGCCGCGGTCGGCACCTCGACGACATTGTTGAGCTGTTTGACGACGATGGAGAGGGTGGCCGTCGAGCCGGCGTAGATCCCCGTCGGATTCCCCGTCACGGCGATAGCCACCGGAAATGTGGCCACGGTTGAGCTCTGGGTGGCGATGAGCCCCACCGAGGAAACCGTGCCGTAGACGTTGGT
>JAUTXB010000135.1 GCA_030838245.1 Acidimicrobiaceae bacterium | reverse complement strand
GGGCGCTGGCCATTCCCAGCCGCTGCCCCATGCCCAAGGAGAACTTTCCCGCCCGTCGGTGGGCCACGCCCGACCGGCCCACCAGGTCGATGACCTCATCGACACGCGAGGCCGGGACGGCATTGGTCTGGGCCAGCGCCGTCAGGTGATGCGAGGCGCTCCGGCCGGGATGGAAGGCCTTCGCCTCGAGCAGGGCGCTCACCTCACGGATCGGCCAGACCAGGTCACGGTAGGGTCGACCGTTGACCCGGACCGTCCCGGCATCGGATGCATCGAGGCCCATGATCAGGCGCATGGCGGTGGACTTACCCGAGCCGTTGGGACCCAGGAAGCCGGTGACCTGGCCGGGTCGGACCTCGAAGGTGAGGTCGTCCACGGCGGTCGTCTTTCCGTATCGTTTGGTAAGACCACGGGCTTCGATCATCGGGTCTCCTCGCAACGTTGTCGGGGTCTGACGTCTCTCCGATCACGCTACGGAATTGCCTCCACTGGCGGAATGGGGGCACCACCCATCTGAGCAGGGGGGTCAGCCCCCTATCGCTCGCCACCCCGAGCCCGGGCCTGGTGGCGAACCTCGCGCTCCAGTTCCCGTAATCGGGCACTGAGAACGGGCTCGGCTGCCACTGGTCGGTCCAGGTCACGCAGTCCCGGCGCCAGTGCATCACGATCGCGGTCGAATCGGGCCCGGGCCGCCGCCAGTGGCTCACGCGGCCCGATCCGCTGGCCGTGGTCCATGACCACGGCCAACAGGGCTTCGGAGTCCGACGTGGGTGGGGGCTCGTGTCGCAGGCACAGGGTGTCGACGAGCCCGGGCCGGCGGTACACCTGCTTCGGGCCCGGAAGCGTCTCTTTGTCCTCGGACAGCTTGACCACCCCCCGGCCATCGAAGGCGACCAACTTGTAGGCGCTGTCCACATAGGGGGCGTCGGCGGCAGTGGCCATCCGCGTCCCGACCCCGGCCGCGTCGATGGGGGCTCGGGAGTCCACCAGCGCCTCGAGGGCGAACTCATCCAGACCGCCCGACACGAAGATGCGGACCTCGGGCAGCCCGGCGCCATCGAGGAGGCTCCGGGCCCGGCGGGACATGGCGACCAGGTCCCCGCTGTCGATGCGGATGGCCCCTCGCTGGTCCAGTCCCAACGACCGGATCGCCTCGATAGCGTGCCCGACCCCTCCCACCGTGTCGTAGGTGTCGACCAGGAAGGTCGATTGGCCGGCGAGGTCCTGGGCGAACGAGCGGAACGCCTCGAGCTCTGATGGGAATGCTTCGACATAGGAGTGGGCCATGGTTCCTACAGGCGTCAACCCGAAACGCCGGGCCGCCTCGACGTTGCTGGTACCGACGAATCCGACCATCACCGCCAGCCGGGCCACGGCCAGGCCCGCGTCGATCCCCTGGGCCCGCCGAAACCCGAATTCGACGAGATCGATGTGACCGGCGGCCATGACGCATCGGGCCGCCTTGGTGGCCACAGTGGTCTGCATGGTGACCTGATTGAGAAGGAACGACTCCACCAGCTGGGCTTCGGCGATCGGCGCCGTCACCTCGAGCAACGGTTCGTTGGCGAAGACGACCCGACCCTCGGACACCGCCCGGACCTCGCCGGTGAAGCGCACCCGGGCGAAGGCATCGAGGGCGGCTGCATCGAAACCGATGGTCGCCAGGTAGTCGAGGTCGTCCCCGGCGAAGCAGAACTGTTCGAGGTGATCGAGGCAGTCGCCGAGTCCCGCCGCCACCAGGAAGCCTCGACTGGTGGGGAGCTGCCGGACGAACAGGCTGAAGGTGGCGTCTTGGTCCATGCCCCGACGCAGGTAGCTGGCCGCCATGTTCAGTCCGTAGAGATCCGTCAGGAGCGGACTGGCCACGGGCGTCGCCTCAGCTTCTCTCGAGCAGCACCACGGGAATCGCTCGATCGGTCTTTTGGCGATAGTTGTCGTAGTCAGGCCAGATGGAAACCATGGCCGGCCACAGGCGCTTCTTCTCCGCCGCATTGGCCGTCCGCGCCCTGGCCGCGAACTTGTCCGCACCCACCTGGACGGTGACCTCGGGATCGGCCTCCAGGTTGGCGTACCACGCCGGGTTGGCCGGAGCCCCGCCGTAGGAGGCCACCACCACCAAGGCGTCTCCGTCAGTCCCGTAGATCAAGGCGTTCCGTCGCAGCCGGCCGGTGCGCCGCCCTCGGGTGGTCAGGACCAACGTGGGCACACCGTTCCACAGGTGCCCGTCGGCGCCGTCGCTGGCCACGTAGCGCCGGGTGTGCTCGGCCACCCAGTCCTGGGCGTTGTCCAAGGGTTCCTCGTCCGGCCGTTCGGTTCGCTCATGCACGGGGCCAAGCGTACCGACCACCGTCAAGCGAGGCATGCTTGAGTCATGAGCGACGCCACCGCCGACCACGGCGATCACCCCGACACCTGGCCGGCCGATGAGGCCCCTGATGCGTATCTCATCGACATGGATGGCGTCCTCCTCCACGAGTCGGCGCTCATCCCTGGCGCCGACGCCTTCGTTCGCCAGCTGCGAGAATCCAACCGGACGTTCCTGATCCTCACCAACAACTCGATCTACACTCCGCGTGATCTCCGCGCTCGGCTCATCCGGGCCGGGATCGACGTGCCCACGAGCTCACTGTGGACCTCCGCTCTGGCCACGGCCCAGTTCTTGGACTCGCAACGACCTGGCGGTACGGCCCACGCCATCGGTGAGGCGGGCCTGACCACTGCGCTCCACGACATTGGCTACGTGCTCACCGAGGTCGACCCCGACTACGTGGTTCTCGGAGAGACCCGCACCTACAGCTTCGAGGCCATCACCCGCGCTATCCGTTTGATCCGTGCCGGTGCCCGCTTCATTGCCACCAACCCCGACCCGACCGGGTACTCGCCCGAAGGGCTCCTTCCGGCCACGGGATCGGTGGCCGCGTTGATTACCAAGGCGACAGGGGTGGCTCCGTACTTCGTCGGCAAGCCCAACCCATTGATGATGCGCTCTGCCTTGAACCGTCTGGGGGCCCACTCGGAGTCGACCGTGATGATCGGCGATCGCATGGACACAGACGTGGTGGCCGGCCTCGAGGCAGGGCTCCGAACCGTATTGGTCCTGTCCGGCGTGACGGCGCGCGCCGACATCGACAAGTTCTCCTATCGACCAACCCATGTGGTCGACTCGGTGGCCGCGATCACCGTTTGATCAGCGAACGGGGCAGACGGGGACCGTCAGCCGCAGCCGTCGACCCAGGGTTGTTTACCGTCGAGGGAGTACAGGGTCACGGCCATCGTGTCCTGATCGGCCTTGGACGCTTGGTTGGGCGGCACCCCGACCAGGTCGGGCCGGCCGGCCGCCTGGGCGGCGGTGTCCCAAGTCGGCTGGCTGAACTGGAACGCGCCCATGTACTGGCCGTTGGGGGAGACGGCGCCATAGTTGCCGCCTGACTCGTGCTGGACGACGCACTGGAGGAACGGGTTCAACGCCGGGTCGGAACCACCAGAGGCGGTGGGGGCGGGGGCAGGGGTCGATGGCTGCGCCTGGGCCTGGGCCTGAGTCGGCACCGGGGCGCGGGCCACGGGGGCAGCGGCCTGTGACCGTGCCGCCGCTGCGTTCTGCGCCGCTGCGTTCTGTGCCGCCACGTTCTGTGCCGCTTGTACGGCAGCCACCGCCGCGGCCGCCTGTGCCGCCTGCTGTTGCGCGATCGCGGTGGCCAACTGCCCGGTCACCTGAGCCTGCTGGCTCTCCATCTGGCTCTGCGTGCTCTGGGACTGCTGGAGGGACCTGGCCTGCTGGGCCTTGTTCGCCTGGTCCTGCGCCTGCTGTTGCCCGAGGGCCACCTGGTGGGTCTGCAACACCTGCTGATGGGTGTGGAGCAGGTCGACGGCGGTGGTAATGGTGCCCACGGCGATATTCCGGTACACCGTGCGGACCAACGCCGTCTGCTGGTTCGTGTCGAATGCGTCGACGATCTGACTGGAGGCGTCGGCACCGGCATTCATGTAGGCGGTAAGGGCGTGAGCCCGGACGCGCGCCATGTCACGACCGATCTGCTCCTGGTCCTGGGCGATCTGCGCTTGGGTCCGGGCAATGATCTCCGCGTCTTGATCGACCTTGGCCGACTCGACGCTGTACTGCTGCTGGAAGGCTCCTATCTGTAGCTGCTCTTGGGTGAGCTGCTGTGAGATCTGGGTAGCCTGCGCCTTGAGGTCGGAGACTTGGTCGGCCGCTGCGGGTCGGGGAACGAGGACCACCGTCGCGGTGATCGCTGTGACGAGAGCCAGAAGAACCGTGGCCGGCGCCCCCGTCCGGTGCCTCGATGTCACGTCTGACTTCGCCGTCGAGTACTGCCCGACGTCTGTCACAAGGGGTTCGAACTTATCGGTTCCGCCCATGAGGCGCAATGTGCGCCGCTCCGACCAGGGATTATCGGTCGCCGACGCCGGCCACGGCCAGCTCCGGCTCAGTCTCTGTCGCCGAGGTACTCCTGGCCTGGGCGGCGCCCAGGTCCCATTTCTCCTCGACCTTCCCGATCCGCCAGACCAACAGAGCGACGATCCAGGTGAGGGCGAACAGGCCGACGATCACGAACCCAGCGGTGTTGATATTGAAGGCCTGCATGAAGTCCCAGAACCCACCGTGGAGGTTGGCTTCTTGAGCGATGAGGCTCACGATCTCGATAGTGCCGATGAAGAAGGCCACGAACACCGAGAGCCCGGTAATGGTCAGGTTGTAATAGACCTTGCGGATCGGCTTGGCGAAGGCCCAGTCGTAGGCGAAGTTCATGAAGCAGCCGTCGAGGGTGTCGAAGAGGCTCATGCCCGCGGCGAAGAGCAGCGGGAGCGACAACACGGCGTAGAACGGGAGTCCGCCCACCACGGCCGAGCCGGCCAGCACCAGCAGTGCGACCTCGGTAGCCGTGTCGAAGCCCAGGCCGAAGAGCACACCGATCGGGTACATCTTCCAGGGAGTGTCGATCCGACGAGCGAAGCGCCCGAAGAACCGGTTCATCAGGCCTCGGCTGTTCAGCTGTCGTTCCAGTTCCTCGTCGTCGTACTTCCCCTGACGCATCTCCTTGAACACCTTGAGGATCGAAAAGAGGACGACGACGTTGAGGGCGGCGATCAGGTACAAGAACGTGCCCGACACGGACGTGCCCACTACGCCGGTGACCCGGTGCAGCGAGGAGGTGTTGTTCTTCACGGCACCGTTCAGGGCGCGGATGCCGAAGTTCAAGAAGATGGCCAGCACGAACACGACCGACGAGTGGCCAAGAGAGAAGAAGAACCCCACACTGAGCGGGCGCTTGCCCTCGTTGATCAACTTGCGAGTGGTGTTGTCGATGGCGGCGATGTGGTCGGCGTCGAAGGCGTGGCGCATGCCGAGCGTGTAGGCCAGGATCCCAGTACCGACACCGAAGATCTCCGTCTTGTTCACGTGGTAATGGCCGCCGACGGCCGTGGCCAACAGCCCCCAGCCAAAGACGTTGAGCCCGATGACCACCGCGGCCATGCCGCCGACCCGAGCCCACTCGTTGGGGCTGAGGCCATTACGGATCTTGGCCAGAGCGACCCGGGGGTTGGTCATCTTCGCTCCTCCCTGGTTCACGATCCGACCGCTCCGGCGTCCGCTGGTGCCACGTAGGGCCCACTGTACGAGAAGGTGCGAACCACTTGCAATAGATACCGGCACGCAGGAGCAACCGAGAGGCGATCAACCCATCGGGCCGCCTTCGCCGGCCCGATGGGTCGACACCTGGGCGGTGAGGATGACAGCGCCGAGGGCAGCCAGCGCCACCGCCGGTGCCGCTCTCGGCGCTTCGACCACCAGCACGCCGGCCACGGCGGCACCGAGCACCACGGCGGCGAGCACGGCGATGTTGCGACGCTGGCCGGACAAGCCCTCACCGGCAACCACCGCGCTCACCAAGCCCGTCATCGTGCCGGTCATGTAGGTGCTCGACAGGCCCGGCTCGGCCAGCGATCGAACGGCCGAGCTCTGGATGCCCATGGCCACGGCGGCCACACCCAACAACACCAGTTGGGCGTCACCACCAGGGTGCGCTCGGGCCAGCTCCCAGCCAACGGTCACACCGACGATGAGAGCCAGCTCGACCATCAGGGCCGCAGTGACCCGCGCCGGCCAGGTCGATCGCTCGCTCCCGGGGCGGCCGGCCACCACTGCCCCGGCGGCCACGCCGATGATGTAGCCGGCCAGCGCCACCCCGACGTGGTCGGCCAACGATCCGTTTCGATGGCCGACGCTCACGCCGAGCAGCACCAGGTTGCCGGTCATCACGCTGGCGAACACGCCACCCATGGCGATGAAGCCGATGGCATCCGTGCCTCCGGTGGCGACGGCCAGGGCCACGACCAAGGCATCCCGGCGCGCCGTCGGCATGCCCTCGGCGCCGGGGCTCAGACCGAGACCTCTGCGGTGGAGTCGGCCTCGCTCGACGGCAGGTCCTCCTGCACGCCGGGGCGCAGCCCGATGAAGGCGACCACGGCGGCCACGAGCATGACGATGGCCATGCCGTAGAGCACCGTCCGTATGCCGTAGGCGAAGTCGAGCCGCGCCCATCGCGGAATCGGTCCTGCCGGGCCGCCACGGGACTGCGAGTACGTGGCCGCCAACTTCGCCGCCGCAGCCGGAGACTTGCCCTGGGCGATCAGCGACGTGGTCAGGTGGGAGCGGTTCACCGAGATCAGGATGGTCCCGAGGATGGCCAGTCCCAAGCTCGAGCCGTAGTTGCGGAGGGTCTGGGTGATGCCCGTGGCTTCGCCATAGGTGAGCCGGGAAGCGCGGTTGACAGCGTCGGTATTGGCCTGGCCCAGCATGAAGCCCATGCCCGCGCCAGCCAGGATGATGTACCACTGCTGGGAGTTGAGGTTCAGCGTGGTGACCTGCCCGGCCCAGAGGAAAAAGCCCACCGCCGACAGGACACAGCCGAGCACGACGGGTCGCTTCGCCCCGATGCGGTCGAGCATCCGGCCCCCGATCTGGGCGGCGATCACAAAGCCGATGAAGAAGTAGAGCAGGAACACCCCGGCCTCGGAGGCAGACTTACCCAGGGAGATCTGGGCGTACTCGCTGGCAAAGAAGAACACGGGGATGAACGCCATCATGGTGATGAACAAGACGAGGTTCTCGACCAGAAAGGCGCGGATGCGAAAGATGCTCACCTGCATGAGCGGCGATGTGGTCCGGACCTCGACGAAGTAGAACACGACGAGGAGGGACAGGCCACCGACGATGCACAGCCAGGTGCCGGCATCGCTCCACCCCCAGATGGCCGACTGCTGGAGCCCGAAGATGCTGAGGGCGACACCGGCGGCGATGAGAACGGCCCCGCGATAGTCGATGCGAGCCCGTCGGTGCAGGGTTGTCGGCTTGGAAATGACGATCAGCACCAAGGCAATGACGGCGACGGGGATGTTGACCCAGAAGATGGCCCGCCATGTCCACTGGGTGAGGTAGCCGCCGAGGATGGGCCCGACGGCGGTGAGGCCGCCGGCCACTCCGAAGAAGAGGGCGAGGGCCTTTCCCCGTTCCCGCAGGGGGAACGTGTTCACCACGATGGCCAGGGCCGCCGGGTACATGATGGCCCCGCCCGCGCCCTGGAGGACCCGGAAGGCCACGATCCACGCCTCGGCGTAGCTGCCCTTGGGCGTGAGACCGCACATAGCCGAGGCGACGGCGAACACCACCACCCCGACGATCACCATCTTGCGGTGGCCGAGGGTGTCGGCCAGGCGGCCTCCCAGGGCGAAGAGGGCAGCGAGGGACAGCAAGTAGGCGTTGACCACCCACTGCACCCCGGTCGCAGACAGGCCGAGCTCTGTTTGTATCTTGGGGACGGCGATCGACACGATGGTCTGGTCGATGAAGGTCATCGCAACGGCGAAGATCATCGCCGCCAGGATCACGTACCGCGATTGACCACCGCTTGTTTCTGCCATGCCTTCCCCCGTTGTCTGCTTCTATAACTTCCGGGTCAGGCGCAGACGATAGTCCGATGGTCAGGGCCCATCTCGGATGCCGACGTCGTGCCCAAGCGGCTTAGGACGCTCGCGGGGTGGCGCGGTCGGCGAGGGGTTCGGGGTCAGGGTTGCGATCGGCAGCCCCTGTGGATGCCCCGGCCCCGTCGTCGGATCGGAGCGACCTCGGCCACAGCCGACGGTCCAGGACGACGTTCAGCTCGGCGGCATAGATGCTGATCTTGGCCAGGATGAGGAGAAACCCGACCAGTCCGATCACGATGGCGAACTGGCCGTAGGTCTCCGAGCTGTTCCGTATCTGGTGGGCGACCAGTCCGGCGCCCACGGTGATGA
>JAUTXB010000116.1 GCA_030838245.1 Acidimicrobiaceae bacterium | reverse complement strand
TGTCGTCTGGGAATCCGTACTCGGGGTCCCCGACGTACCCCCCAAGCAAGATAATGGGGCGAGGCGACGATCTGGCTGGGAAGCCCGCCCACGCATGGAGAGCACGATCGAGCAGTGCGCTCTCCGGTTGACTCTTCGCTGATGCCGCCGCCGTTGAAGAGCCGGCGGAAGCCAGGAGCAGGACGACAACAATGATGACCGGCGCCCATCTGAAATGGGATGACCCCACGCACCGGTTGAACCCGTTCACGAGCTTGCGCTGCCAGGAAGACCTCATCAAGGCTAATCACGCCTGGCCAGGCACCTCGGTTGACGTGCCACGCGGCCAACGAGTCCGGACCGTCGGTTGGCCCACCCGCAGCACGAGCGGCGTGCCCCATCTTGTGTGGCCACCTGCTCCAATGGTCAGCACCCGCGTCAACCAAAGCACCGTCGTGACCGTGATACATCCAAGAGGACGATGAACCGGTGACCGAAAGAACGGTCGACGATGACGAGCACACCTTCGACGGTTCATTCGACCGTCTGTTTCGGCGCGCCTATGGCGTCGCCTACAAGATTCTGTGGTCGAGAGAGGATGCCGAAGACGTGGCAATCGAGACCCTGGCTAAAGCATCGGTGAAATGGCGATCCATTGCCCATCAGCCCGACGGCTGGATTACCACTGTGGCCGCCAACCGATCCATCGACCTTTGGCGACGTCGACGTCGAGCACCGATTCCGGACCGTCCGGCGGATCCATCCGATGTGACTGCTGATCGGATCGATCTTACCCGGGCTGTGGCCCGGCTACCCCGCCGACAGCGGCAGGTGGTGGCGATGAGGTACCTGCTCGATCGTTCCGAGGCGGACACTGCTTCCGCCCTCGGCTGTACTGCCGGCACGGTCAAGCAGCACCTGGCGCGGGGACTTCGGGCGCTCCGGTTGGCCGAGCTGGATAGCAACGAGGCACCCGGCGATCGGACGGGGCAGACCCATGACCTCAACTCCGACGACGGGAGTGGCAGTTGAGCCAGCACAGCAGCACCGTGCCTGGTGCCGAACCGGTACCACCGCGCCCGATCGAGGAGTATCGGCGCTTGGTGTCGGCCCGGTCGGCGAAGCTCCGACGACGTCGGTCTACGATCACGATCGCGGGTATTGCCAGTG
The DNA here is from genome assembly GCA_030838245.1 of Acidimicrobiaceae bacterium. Next base: position 5,080 of record JAUTXB010000116.1, on the reverse strand, counting down.
GCCTGGTTGTCATCTCGCTCGGCGTGTGGCAGGCGGCAATGCCGGGCTCTCAACCATCGCATTTCTCTGCATCGCCTCGATCCCCGGTATCGGCGACCCCATCGACTACGTCGAGGACGCCGAGTCCGAACCAAGCGACCAGCGCTCAAGCAGGGACGCCCTCCGGTCCCGCCCAATCGTGCCCGCCGGGTGGGGTATGTATATTCACCCAGGCAGCGCTCGACCGTCACGACGAATTGCAGGGTGCCCCACCGTCAGTTATCGAAGTTGGCGCGTCGGTGGAGGTCCGGCTCACTGGTGGGCCCGGACTGGTCTGGAGCACACCGGCGATCTCGGCGGGTTCACGCAAGGTACTTGGCACCACCGTTGCCCTCGGACCAGGTATTGCGACCTTTACCGGAATGTCTCCCGGCATCGCCTCGATCTCAGTTTCTTGCACGGGTCAACAGTGCACCTCCACACACGCCACCATGGCACTTCGGGTAGTTCGCTGAGGCCGCGGTTTGGACGGATCGCCAATCTCAAGGGAATCGATCGCCAGGTGATCGAGATTGAGCAGGCCAGGCACCACTTAGGGGGTCGGTTCGGGCATGTGTTTCTGCTGTGTGCAAAGAGGATGTCTGCGGCGCCATGGCTGCAGAGGGTGCCTCCCGGTCGGTCGCACTGAGTTGAGGTAAATCCGATACTTCGAAACGAGTGCTCCGTAGCGCAGTCACACGGCCCACTCGGTGCGCCATGCAGCCGATGCTGATGGCTTGCGGCGGTTGCCCTTGCCGTTCCGTTGTCAGCGTGCGCCAGCAATGGCCCGGCTCGGCGTAGGAGGCGTCGCAGGAGTGGTCCATCACCGCGAGTAGATCCGGGACGCGCCCAGGCCGACGAGCTAACGTCTGGACGTGAAGTTATCCGCGTGGTGGCGCTGCCTGGATGCGATGGCCATAGTTCACCCCGTCAAATGGAGCATTACCTCCGGTTTCATTGTTGCCGCCTCATGCGCCACCTCTGCCCTTCTAAGTGCGTCGCCCCAGGGGGTGTTCTTGGGTTATCGCTTCCCGTTGGCCTTTGGCCTGGGGTTCGGTGTGGTCCAATATTTCGCCCTCCGGAAGCGTCGAGCAAACTTGCCCCCACCGCCGGTTAGTAGCAAACGGGACTAAGTCCGGTACCTCTTTCTGGCGCCAGGTCCCGTCATCCCGATTGCTTGACCAATGTCTTCCCACCTGGAACTCAGTTCCAAGTGACCGATTAGGCCGAATTCGTGACTAACGGGCGCAAACGATTGATCGACTACCGAGGGTGACGAAGGCTCTACGAATGAGAGCGACCCGGTCACTGACTGTCAAAGGCTCGCAAATGGTCGAAGGGACGCTGATGCGAAGATCGAACAAATGGGCCCTCCTCGAACGCTCGAAGCGTTCTGCCGCCAACCGTTTGAAGACCTGACCCGCCGGTTCCTCAGTATTTCAAGTAGCCCCGGAAGCCGAACACATACTCGTAGTAGGTGGCGTAAGTGGGTCCTTGCCCGTGGTAACCGACATAAAGAAACAGAGGTCCACCGTCGGACTCCACGGCCTTGTTGCGGTCCTGACCGACGATGGGCTTTCCGACCATGAAGCCTCCCAGGACAAGCATCGGTCCATTGGGCTTTTTGACTGCCCCGTAGATCCATCTGTCCCTCGTGTCCAGCAGCATCTCTCGGGTGTACCCCGGCGGCATCGCCGGTTTAGGGATCCCGCTTTGGGTGAACAAACTGTTGAAGAGCGTGGAGCAATTGATAGAAGCGGGGATGTCGCACCACAGTATGTCTAGACCCCTAATGTGCAGGGACGTTCCAGCGTTACCGTCATTTGCGTAGCCCGAGCACGCACCGTAGTGCGAACTCCATTCTGTCCTGCATCCCTTCTTATCCCCGTAGGCGTCGACGTGGGCGTGAAACTTGGACGTCGTGGCGCCCGCAGTCCCGGCGATGGAGAGCACTCCCATTAGCACCGCGGTCAAGGCTATGAGTACTCGTCGCAGGGCCCGCATCCCGGAAACGCTACTCCATGGACGTTGAAGCCTCCGCTTTTCCTGCCTCGCCGATCGACGGGCAAGCCCCGCTCGACGAGGCGATGGCCGAGCACTGAAACCGCCGGCAGGTACGGGTGGCGACCGAGCCAAAGGGAGCCTGTTTTCACGCGGCTTGTTCACGAGCGCCGACCGCCTCTCGTCGATCCAACCAACGCCCGACCACAGAAGCCCGAGCGGAACCAACCACGGACGGGCTACGAAAGGAGCTTCATTCCCTGCGGCGCTTCATCACTTCCTCTAGCTCGGCGATGCGGAACCCTCTGCCTATCGCCCTATGCCGACCATTCCGTCCGCCACACAGCCGGTGTGCTCATGGTTACGAACGCCCCTCCAACACTCTTCTGCTGTACCGCGCAATGTGGCCGTGCCTCAGCAGAACAAGCCGTTGAACTGGGCCGCAGGTGATCGTCAGGCAAGTCCGGCTACGACGGGGCCCGCTCCACCTATGGCGAGGCTTTGTGTCGCAGGGAGCGTGAAAAGCCAACGCAACAACAACACGCCGCCTGCCGGTGGTACCTACGTGGGACACATCCTCGATGTCCCGATGGCCCCGTCCAAGGGCCCTACCCATAAGTATGTCGCCGAGCACGCGGACGGAGTCCGCTGACGAAAAAGTGGGTGTTGGCCGGTCGCAGTGGGCTCAGCCGAAGCGCGGCGGTGGCGGCGATCCGTCGATGGCCGCGGTGAGCGACGACTCGATGTCGAGCCTCCAGGTGCGGAACCGCTCCGCATCCTGGTCGTGGGTGAACACGGCGAAGGTCTTCGACTCAATCGCGTCGGCGACGAGCGCGCCGACGAATTCGGTCTCGACCGCCTCTTGCATCTCGGGCGGGAAGTAGGACCATTCGCCGGCCCGGTCCTTGGGCACACCGGACTGACGTGCCGTCTCGGCCAGGTTCGTCGCCACAAGTCCGGGGCACAGTACCGTGACGTCGATCCCCTGTGGGCGCAGAGTGCGGGCCAGCGCCTCGGAGAACCCGTAGGCCGCGAACTTCGATGTGATGTAGGGGGCCGCATCCCACGTGTAGGCCCAGATGCCCGCGACGGACGCTGTGTTGACCACGTGTCCGGAGCCCCGTTCCAACATGGCCGGCACGAAGGCGCGGACACCCCGTACCAGGCCGAGCACGTTGACCTGAAGGATCCACTCCCAGTCGGCGATGGCCACTCGTTCAGGTGGACCGAGAACAGCCACGCCGGCGTTGTTGCACAAGACGTCGACGTGGCCGAACTGCTCGATGACCTCGTCTCGGAGCCGATCGACTTCATCGTCCGAGGTCACGTCGCATCGGACCCCGATGGCGTCGGCACCGAGGCCACGGAGATCGGCGACTGTCGTGTCGAGCCGCGTCGTGTTGATGTCGGCGATGGTAACGCCCGCACCGCGCCTGGCCAGCTCGAGGGCGATGCCGCGACCGATTCCGCTGGCACCACCGGTCACGACGGCGACTTTGCCTTCGAAGGTCCTCACCGGTTAACCACGATGCGCCCGATTGGGTTTCGCGGCTCCATATCGTCGAGAGCCGGGGCGCACTCCGGGTTCCCGGTGGGCGCGGTCAAGTTCATGTCTTTCTCCTGTCCTGCCCATTGACCGTGGTCTGTTGCTTACCGGCAGTCAGCGGGCGAACCGAACCGGCATCCGACGGTAGCCGTTCGTCAGGTTCGACCGCACCCTGGTGGGCGTACCGCTGAGTTCGACGGTCCGGAAGGTGGAGAGGAACTCCTCGAAAAATAACCGGGACTGGAGTCTGGCCACGTGGGCGCCAAGGCAGAAGTGCGTTCCAATACCGAAACTCACGTGCGGGTTCGGTGAGCGGCGGATGTCAAACGTCTGGGGTTCGGCGAACACCGCCTCGTCCCGGTTCGCCGACGTGTAGTAGACGGCGACCTTGTCGCCGGCTCTGATCCGTTTGCCCCCTAGTTCGGTGTCAGCCGCTGCGGTACGCCGGAGATAATGGACCGGGTTGCAGAACCGAAGCATCTCCTCCACGGCGGAGGGCACCAGCGCCGGGTCGTCCCGAAGTGCCTGCATCTGGTCGGGGGCCCGGATCAACTGCTCCGTACCGGATGAGATCAAGGTCCTGGTCGTGTCATTTCCCGCCGTCACAAGCTGAAAGAAGAACGATCCGAACTCGACGTCGGTCATCGGCTCGCCGTTCTCGAATGTCGACTCAAGTAACAAGGAGGTGACGTCCTCGCGCCTCGGCAGCGCTCGTCGCGTCGCGGCCCAGTCCATGGCGTAGGTGACCATGTCGAGTGATGCGTCGCCCGTGTACGAGTTTGCGATCTCCGTGTCCTGGCCGCCCAGCGCGATCTCTGCCCACCGGCGGATCTTGGGGGTGTCCTCATGGGGCAGGCCCATGATCTCGGCGATGGTCTCCGAGGCGAGCGGCGCGGCGACATCGTGGCAGAAGTCGACATCATCGCTCTCGCCTGCGGCCGCAAGCAGGTCCCGGCAGCGGGCGCGGATCCTCGGTTCCATCCCGCTGATGACCCGTGCTCCGAAGTGAGGCGCGAGCGGGTGCCGGTATGCCGTGTGCTGGGGCGGGTCCATCGCCAGCAGCATGTGACGCGTGCCTTCGAGGGTCGCCTGATCGGGATCCTCGAGCATGACGCCGCCGAGCCAGCTCGAAAACGTCTCCGGGTGCCGCGATACGTTCACCACGTCGGCGTGGCGCAACACGGCCCAGTAGCCAGGCTCGCCCGGCATGTCCTGCCAGTGGACCGGATCGCGATACCGCAGGTCTGCGAAGGTCTGATGGACCTCCTCGCTCAGGTACCAGTCCGGATCGTGGAGATCGGCCAACGTGCCGTCCTTTCTCGTGCTCACACCTCACCGATCACAGTCACGTGACTGCCAGGGACATCGATTCTCAGTGCAAAAGGGGCGCAGTCATCGGCGCGGCGTTTGGCGAGGGATAGCCTGCAAGCGTCGCGTCGTAGGTTCGAAGGATACCCGGCTGCACCTGGAGCATGCCGGCCTGCGCCTCCTAACCCCGGGCCCTCCGATCGGCAG
>JAUTXB010000032.1 GCA_030838245.1 Acidimicrobiaceae bacterium | reverse complement strand
GCACAGCGTGCAACCCTCCGTGTTGAGCCTCACCCAGGCAACCGAGACCGGCGCGGTATACACCCCCGCCGAGATCGGACACCTGGCCGGCATTGCGAAGCACGCGGGCCTGCGCGTTCACATGGATGGCGCCCGCCTCGCCAACGCCGTCGCCGCATTGGGCTGCAGCCCCGCCGAGCTGACCTGGCGCGCCGGCGTCGACATGCTGTCCTTTGGCGCCATCAAGAACGGGAGCATAACCGCCGATGCGATCGTCGTCTTCGAGCGCTCCGTGACCACCGACCTCAGCTTCCGCGTCAAGCGAGCCGGACAACTCGCCGCCAAGATGCGTTTCGCCGCCGTCCAACTCGACGCCTACCTCGCCGACGATCTGTGGCTGCGCAATGCCCGCCACGCCAATGCCATGACCGCGCGGCTGGAAGAGGGGCTGAAGTCTATTCCCGGCACTGGCCTCGTGGGCACGCCAGAGGCGAACATCCTCTTCTGCCGCCTGTCCCGGCAGGTCATCGATGGACTTCTGGACCAGGGTTACGGCTTTTACCACGACCGCTGGGAGCCAGGCGTCGTCCGTTTCGTCACCTCCTTCGCCACCACGACTCACGATGTCGACGAGCTGGTACACGCAGTCCGCCGACTCACCGTGGCCACCATCGAGGAACGCCGGTCTAAACGGGCTCGAACGCAGAGATCAGCCAGTGGCCGCCGATCTGAGGCCGCGTGTATGGGGGGCGTCCGATGATCGAGATGGCCATCGTGGGGCTCGGCTCTTGGGGTCTGTGCGTCCTGGAGCGGACGGTGAGTCGGGCCCGGCGGACGGGGACGCCGGTGCGGGTGCACATGATCGAACCCGCTCAGCTCGGAGGCGGGGTTTACTCCGCCGAACAGCCCGACTTCCTGGTGCTCAACAACGCCTGCGGTCAGCTCTCCCTCTACGTCGCCCCCGACGGAGACGCCCTCCCGCCCTACGCCGTGGGCCTGCACCCGTGGGCGGTGGTCCGCGGCTACCGCTGGGTGGGTTACGAGTGCCGCATCGGCGCCGGAGGTGACCCCATCCTGCCCACCGATTACCTGCCCCGGCGGTTGATGGGCGAGTACCTGGCCTGGTTTTACGACACCCTGCTGGCCTACGCCCCGCCCAACCTCGAGATCGTCCGGCACTATGCAGCAGCCGTCGACATTTCGCCGGCGCTGGCGGGGCGCGAGGCGGTGCTGCTCGACATCGGCACCAACCTCATTGTCGACCACGTGGTGCTGACCTCTGGGCACACCTGGAACCAGGAGCGCGGGGTCGACGGGGGCGTGCGCTACCTGCAGCCCTACCCGATCGAGTGCCTCGACCAGAGGGCTCCGGCCGGATCCTCGGTGGCGGTGGCCGGCATGGGCCTGGTCGGCGTCGACGTCCTCGCCGCCCTCACCATCGGACGAGGCGGGACCTTCGCGGACCGATGCGACCGGACCGACCGCATGCGCTACGTGCCCTCGGGCCGGGAGCCGACCATCACCCTCTACTCGCGCTCGGGCGCGCCGTACTGCGCCAAGTCGGCCACCGGCGTCGACCCCTACGGCCAGTACCAGCCGGTCGTCTGCACCCCCGAGGAGTTCGCGGCGTTGACCAATCCGGGCGGGTCGGCGGTGCGGCGCCACGTGGACTTCCGGGCCGAGCTTCTCCCGCTCATCTTCGCCGAGATGCAGGCGCGCTACTACATCCACGCCGCCTTGCTGGCCCGAGGCGACGTCGAGTCGACCGAGGTCCGCGGCGTCCTCCGCCAGGGTTGGGTAAATAAGCACTACGAGAAAGCGGTTGACGCTCTCGAAAGGCGCTACGGGCGCTTCGACCCGGCCACCCACCTCTTCGCCGGGTCAGACCGCTACTACCTGTCGGCCGCCGACTACCAGGGCCAGGTCTACGACATGATCGATGCCGACCTCACCGAGGCGCTGCAGCCCGGGGGGAGCCCGGTAAAGGCGGGCCAGGAAGTGCTGCGCATTCTCCGGGACCAGCTGCGTTCGGTCATCGAGTTCGGTGGCCTCTCCCTTGACTCCTACGTCGAGTTTCAGTCCAACGTCCGCGGCCGCATCAACCGCCTGGAGGCGGGCGTGCCACCCATGCGCTCCCAGCAGCTGCTGGGGCTGCTCGACGCAGGAGTGGTGCGCATCCCGCTCGGACCTGACCCGGAGTTGGCCCCCTGCCCCGACGGCGTCCGCCTGAGCTCCACGGCCCTCGACGAGCCGACGGCCGTGACGGTCGACGGGGTGGTGCGGGGCTATCTCGACATGCCCTCGCTGGCCCGGTCGGGCTCGCCCCTGCTCAACCGTCTTTACGCCCAGGGAAGGCTGACCCAGCTCAGCTACGGTGACACGCCCGTGGGCAGCGTGGCTATCAATGAAGAATTCCACCCCTACGACACCGAGGGCCGGCTCCAGCCCAACCTCTCCGTGCTGGGCGTGCTCACCGAGGGAGTGCGCTACTTCACCCACTACCTGCCCTCGCCCCGCAGCCGCCTCCGGGCCGTCTACGACGCCCAGGCCTGCGTCGAGGCCGTGATCGGCTGAGCACATGACGGGTTACACGACCGGACGGGTTCGGCCATTGGTGGCGGTGGGCTACGGGCCGCGTTGCGTTCCAGTGATGCAGCTGGCCGAAGCGGCCGCCAGTCTGTGCGACCTGCTGTGGATGATCGACACGTCGGTGCCGGGGATGGGCGAGATGGCCGGTCTCCTCAACCGGTTCGGCGCCGTTGTCGACCTCGACGGCATGAGCACCGAGCAGACGGTCAAGACCCTGGCCGACTGGGAGCCCGACGGCATGACCACCTACCTCGACGCCGGCATGGTCGAACTGGCCCGGATGGCCGAGAAGCTGGGCCTCCCGTTCCACAGCCCAGCGACCGCCGCCGCCCTCACCGACAAGGCCCGCCAGCGCCGGGCCCTGGCCGACGCCGGCCTCGACATGCCTCCCTGCCACCTGGTCCGTCGCTACCAGTCCCCACACGAGCTCTCGCGCGCCGAGGCCGAGGTCGGGTGGCCCGCCG
>JAUTXB010000027.1 GCA_030838245.1 Acidimicrobiaceae bacterium | reverse complement strand
CCGAGGTAGAGAGGGAGTCCGCCGCCAGCCTGGCCGAGGTCCTGGTCGTCCGGGCTCAGGCCCCTTCGAGTGCGACCATCTCCAGTGCCTCGGCCTCGACGGCGACGTCGGCCCGATGGACGGCGAGCTTGGGGATGATCAGCGCGGCGATGAGGGCCATAGCCACGGCCACCCCGGCGCCGCAGCGGAACGCCTGGTCGTATCCGGAGGTCAGGGCCGACGCGGCCAAAGAAGGTGTGGATGCGTGGCCGGCGAGCACGTGATCGGTCCGGCTGATGGCGAGGGTGGCCAGCGCGGCGAGCCCGATGGCCGCACCCACCTGGCGGGACGTGTTGATCAGCCCCGACGCCAACCCGGCGTCGCGAAGGGGCACGCCACCGGTGGCGGCCATGGTCATGGGCACGAAGCACGTGGCCAGACCCAGGCCGACCAGGATGCTCGGAACAAGGATGTGGACGAGATAGCCGGCACCCGGAGTCAGTTGGGCCATCCACAACAGCCCGACCGCCCCGACGATCGGGCCGGCGGTCAAGAGCACCCGAGGCCCCACCCGACCGACCAGCTTCCCAGCGATCAGCGACGCCACCAGGCTGCCCAGCGTGGCCGGGAGAATGGCCAGTCCGGCCTTCAAGGGGCTGTACCCGTTCACCTGTTGGACGTAGAGCGACATGAAGAAGATGAAGGCGGTGAGGACGGCGCCGAGTAGTAGGGCGATGCCGTTCGCCCCCGAGAGCGAACGGCTGGCGAAGATACGCAGGGGGACGAGCGGGTGCTCGACCCGGCTCTCGATGAACCCGAACGTCACCAACAGCACGGCGGCAACGCCCAGGAGGACGAGCGTGTGGGCCGAGCCCCACGAATGGGTATCGGTGGTCACGATGGCGTAGACCAGTGCAGCCAGGCCACCGGTCACGGTGACGGCGCCGGGCAGGTCCAGGCTGCGCAGTCCGGAGAGGGTTCCCCGCGACTCGGTTAGGGAGCGAACAGCGGCGACGAGCAGCACGATCCCAATGGGGACGTTCACGAACAGTACCCACCGCCAATCGAGGGCCTGGGTGAGCACCCCGCCCAGCACTGATCCGAAGGCGCCGCCACTGGCGGCGGTGGCCCCCCATGCCGTCAGGGCGCGGGTCCGAGCCTTGGGGTCGGTGTAGCTGGTGGTGAGGAGGCTCAAGGTGGCCGGCGCCAAGATGGCGCCTCCGAGGCCCTGGAGGGCACGAGCGGCGATGAGCATGCCACCGCTCTGGGCGAATCCCCCGGCCACGCTGGCCAGGGTGAACACGGCCAGGCCGATCAGGAAGACCTTCTTGCGCCCGAACAGGTCGGCGGCTCGACCGCCGAGCAGGAGGAAGCCGCCGAAGGTCAGGGTGTAGGCGTTCACGATCCACTGCTGGGCCGTCGAGCTCAGGTCCAGGCTGTGCTTCATGGCCGGCAGGGCGACGTTCACGATGGATATGTCGAGGACGACCATGAACTGGGCCATGCAGGCGATGACCAGGACGGCCCAGCTGGGGACCGGACGTCGAGATCGGATGGTCGGGATTTCGAGATCAGCAAGAACAGCCATCAAAACTCCATCGTTCACAGGGGGTACGGCGGAACGTCCATCGCCATCGTCACGGGATCGTTCACAGGGGTAACAAGTACATAATCATAAACCATTGTGGCTTGTCAATCTTTGACTTTGTCCTATGACTTCTGCTACCCTCACCGCCGTGAGCACGACTGTTACCAGGAGGACCACCGGGGCACCGGGCGCACCGGGTAAGACAGCACCGGACACGGCCGCAGCCGCCGAGCCGGCACCGCGCAAGACCGCGGCATGTGAGGCATGGGAGTGCATGCGCGCCCTGGTGGTGGGCGACGAGGCGTTCGGCGAGGTCCGACGGATCAGCTCGGAGGTCGGGCTGACCGCCGCGCTGATGAAAGCGCTCCTGAAGCTCTCGCCCGAGCACCCGGTGGCCATGCGTGAGCTGGCCGATCAGTTCGGTTGCGACGCGTCGTACGTGACGGCGTTGGTCGATGGCCTGGAAAAGGCGGGCATGGCCGAACGCCAGGCCCATCCGACCGACCGGCGGATCAAGGTGGTCGTCCCCACCCAAATGGGTGTCGACACGGTGGCCCGGGTGGAGGGCCTGCTGGCCAAGCCCCCGGCCTCGTTCCGGCGGCTCTCCTCGGCCGAACAGCGCCAGCTGCGGGACCTGATGAGCAAGCTCAACGATCCGGCGTCGGATCAAGCCAGCCCCTGACCGGCGCCATGGACGTGGTGTCGCTGGTGCCGTCGGTCACCGAGACCCTGCTGGCCTGGGGCATCGAGCCGGTGGCCTGCACCCGATTCTGCGAACAGCCTTCGCGAACCCATGTCGGCGGGACGAAGGACCCCGACATTGGCCAGATCGTCTCCCTCCGGCCCGACCTGGTGGTGGTCGACGAGGAAGAGAACCGGCGAGAGGACTATGACTCGCTTGTCGCCGCCGGGGTGCCCGTCCACGCGCTGGCCGTGCGGGACCTGGCCGACGTGAACCCGGCCATGGACGACCTGGCCCGACGAGTCGGCGGCCACTGGGACCCGGTGCCGACGCGCCCACCTCGCCCGATCAGCATGCGCGCCTTCGTCCCGATCTGGAGGCGCCCGTGGATGGCCCTCGGCGTACCTACCTACGGGGCATCGCTCCTCTCGACTCTCGGGATCGAGAACGTATTCGCCGACGAGCCCTATCCGACGGTGACACTGGAGGACGCCATGGCTCAGCAGCCCGAGGTGGTCCTGGCTCCGAGCGAGCCCTATCCCTTCACCCGGCGACAGCTCCCCGAGCTCGAGTCGGTGGCTCCCACCGTGTTCGTCGACGGCAAGGACCTATTCTGGTGGGGAGCGCGAACGGCCGGCGCGCTCGAGCGCCTCGACGGGGTCCTGGTGGGAGGACGGTGAGCATGCACGACAAGGTGGCCGTGATCACCGGTTCCAACTCGGGCATCGGCAAGGAGACGGCGGTCGGCCTGGCCGCTATGGGCATGACCACCGTGCTCGCCTGTCGCAACCAGGAAAAGGCCGAGGCGGCTGCAACCGAGGTACGAGAGCGGGCGGCCAGCCAGGCCGTCCACGTGGTGGCGCTCGACCTGAGCGACCTTGCCTCGGTGACGGCGTGCGCCGATCAGGTCTTGGAACGCTGGGGCCGACTCGATGTCCTGGTCAACAACGCCGGCGGCATCTGGTCGAAGCGCGACGAGTCGGTGCAGGGCTTCGAGCAAACCTTCGCCGTCAACCATCTCGGGCATTTCGCACTGACCGTGCTCCTTCTCGATCGGCTGAAGGCCTCAGCTCCCAGCCGCATCGTGAACCTGACCTCGGTGATGCACCACGCCGCGGTATTGGGCATGCGATGGGACGACCTCAACGCACAACGTCGCTACACCTCATTTGTCGCGTACGCCCAGGCGAAGTTGGCCAACATCCTCTTCACCCGGGCACTGGCCGCCCGCCTGGACGGCACCGGCGTCACCGCCAACGCCGTCCATCCCGGCCCCGTGCGAAGCGGGTTCGGGATGGACGGCGATCTGACCGGCGTCGTGCGGATGGGGAACGACCTCTTCCGGACCTTCGAGATGTCCTCCCAGGCGGGGGCGACCACCAGCATCCACGTGGCCACCGCGCCGGAGCTCGAGCAGGCCTCGGGTGGCTACTACGCCCGGGGCCAGCCCGGCCGGATGTCCCGACATGCTCGCTCCCAGCCCGATGCCGATCGCCTGTGGCGGATCAGCGAGCAGCTGATCGACCAAGCCGGCTTCCCGGCCGGGGGGGCTGAGCGGAACTGACCCCCGGAGGCTGAGCGGGAGGGGGCATCCAGCCGCCACGGTCTCGGGCCGGCGTTGGCTGGGCCGAGACCGTCAATCGGCGCGTTGGCGTCGTCACTCACCACCGTTGCGGCTGAAGACGTCCCGGCCGAAGGGGGCAAGCCCCGGTGCTGCGGCAAATCCCAGGTGCCCCAGCCCGTTCGCCCCACCGTCCTCTTCCCCTGCACATGAACTCAGCGCGACCCCGTAGTCACTTCCCCGGGAACGTTTGTCAACGATTGTGGAGAGAGGGAAACGCCTCGGGCATATCGAGGGAAAAGGCCTCGCCGCTGGCCAACGGTGTCAGGTCCCATGGCCATGATCTGCATCGCCAGAAGGTGTCGGAGGCTTCGATTGCGGGTACTCGATAGGGGTGCCCGCCCCGATGGATGCTGCTACCGCAATCGGAGCCATGGTGGATCGGTCGGACTACCCCCTCTACGTCGCCACCATGGCCTCACCCGACGAGCGCAGCGGCTGCCTGGTCGGGTTCGTGACACAGTGCAGCATCCGACCGCCCCGCTACCTGGTCTGCATCTCCAAGGAGAACCACACGTGGGAGGTATTCCAGAAAACGGACAGTCTGGCCCTCCACCTCCTGGGTGGCGACCAGCACGACTTGGCCTCCGTGTTCGGCGAGGAGACCGGCGACACGACGGACAAGTTTGATCAGGTGGCGTGGACCGACGGGGTCACTGGCTCGCCCGTCCTGTCGGAGTGCGCGGCCTGGCTCGAGGGAACGATCATCGACCGCGTCGACGTTGGCGACCACGAGGCCGGTGTGGTCACTCCGGTCGCTGGCGGGCGCGGCACCCATCCCGGCGAGTTCACCCTGTCCGACGGCAAAGACCTCGAACCCGGACACCCGGCCGGCGACTGAGGACACACACTCCTGAGCGAAGGAAGCCCAATGGAAATCGGCTACACGATGATGTGCGAGCAGACCGGACCGAACGAACTCGTCTCCGACCTGGTGGCCGCGGAGGACGCTGGGTTCGATTTCTCGGTCATCTCCGACCACTATTTTCCCTGGCTCGACGAGCAGGGACACTCCCCGTACGCGTGGTCTGTCCTGGGGGCGGCCGCTCAGGCCACCACTCGTATTCCCCTCATGACCTTTGTCACCTGCCCGATCCGCCGCTATCACCCGACGGTGATCGCCCAGAAAGCCGCCACCATGCAGCTGCTGTCGCACGGCCGGTTCTCCCTGGGGTTGGGAGCGGGTGAGAACCTCAACGAGCATGTGGTCGGCGGAGGCTGGCCCAGCGTGGATGAACGCCACGACATGCTGCGAGAGGCAGTCCAGATCATCCGGGCCCTGTGGAACGGGGGATACGTCCGCCATCAGGGACGGCACTTCGCCTTCGACTCGGCCAAGATCTGGGACCTGCCCGATGCCACCCCGCCGCTGGGGATCGCCGTGTCGGGGACTGCCTCGGTGCAGCTGGCCGGCGAACTGGCCGACGTTCTCATCGCCACCGAACCCAAGCCCGAGCTGTGCGCGGGCTTCGATGCGGCCGGTGGGACGGGCAAGCCGCGATATGGGCAACTGGCGTCGGCGTGGGACCGCGATGAGGGCTCGGGGCGGCGGCGGGCACTCGAGCAGTTCCGGTGGTTCGGTGGGGGCTGGAAGCTGAACGCCGAGCTGCCCGGCACCGCCGCGTTCGCAGCGGCGTCGCAGTACGTCACCGAGGACGACATCGCCCATTCGATTGCCTGCGGCCCAGACCTGGATCGGCACCTGGACGGGATCCGCCAATTCAAAGACGCCGGGTTCACCCATCTGGCGCTGGTGCAGATCGGCGGCGAACAACAACGTGGGTTCATCGAATGGGCGGCGGAGACGCTGTTGCCGGCGGCGCGAGAGGTCTGAGGACGGCTCATGGACCGAGACAACGGCCAACCGGTCGACGAGACGAAAACGGCCTCTCGGGCTGACGGGCGGCCACCGGAGGAACAGGCCAGCCAGGACCCGACAGCACAGGCGGAAACGATCCTCGAGGACTCCGAGGATCGCATGAAACGGCGGGCCGAGGCTGCGGACACAGACCTCGAGGAAGGCGAAGCGCCGCCCATCACCTAAGCCGAAGGACGGCATGTACGTCTACCGCTTGTCCTCCTGACTGCCCTCGCCGTACGTTGACGGCCATGCGCACCGTCGTCTGCCCCGAGCTGGGCCCCCTGGAGAACCTGGTGATCGAAGACCGCCAGCCCCCGGTCCCCGGCGAGGGTCAGGTGGTGGTGCAAGTTCACGCGGCGGGAGTGAACTACGTGGACGGGCTGATGT
>JAUTXB010000271.1 GCA_030838245.1 Acidimicrobiaceae bacterium | reverse complement strand
ACGTCGGGCAGCGCAGACCCAGCAGCCGGTGCTCCCGGGATGCCTCCGTCGCCCGGTCGGCGGCCTCGGGGACCGGGTTGCGGTACGTGATCGAGGCCAGATAGTCCATTCGGGTTACCGGTTCGGCCGCTCCGCCTGCGTCCTCGCCCTCGGTCTCCGCAGTCTCGCCGGGTACGAAGCAGATGATGTCATCGATCCGACCCTCCCGGGTGCCCCGCCATCGAGGTGCCACGCGCATTCCCTCGGACATGGCTTCCGGCGTGCCGGCGTCCACCGCATGCAGCAGCGGAGTAGTGGCACTGTCCAGTCGGACCATCGCAAATGCGAAGGGATGGTCGAGTGGATGCTGGATCGACGGCGTGACAACCCACGTCCACGACTCGACCGTGCCTGCCGGCCCCACTTCCACGAACTCGTGCGGGAGCTCGGCCCCGGTCGCCGGATCCCACTCCATTGGTGGCACCAGCACGGCGTCCTGGCAACGGATGCCAAGGATCTGCTTCTCGGTCAGGGCCGTCATGAATGCCCCGACGACCGGCCCAAGGGACCGCTTGTAGGGGAAGGTGATGGTGCTCTCGATGAATCGGGTCATCGGTCCCTTTCGAGCCTCGTCTGTGGTTCGTGCAGCACAGCACGCTAGCCGCTTCTTCCGGTGACGAGGATCCAATCGTGTCGACGTCTGCCCGGGCCATGGTGCTGTGTTCGGACCCATGCGACCGACCGGCGGCCCTGCGCCTGCGATGGCGCTCCTCGTGAGCCCCTACGATCGACTCCGGGGAGCAGGTCGTCAAGGCCGTTGGCCTTGCCCACACGGGGGTGCCGTCGCTCAAATGAATACTGTTTGCTCCGGGATCCGACCGTTACCTAGGAGTCGAAGTTGTCGAGCAGACCGGCCGTTCTGGAGAATTCAGGGTCCATGTGCGAGACGCGCGGTTCTTTACCTCCTCCAAAGGCGCATCGTTCGAGGATGGACGGGCCCCTACTGGCCCGCAGGGTCAGAGGCGATGCAGGATGCTGCGCCCGTCGGCAGGGGTGCCGGTGGTAGCGCTGGAGGCCTCAGAAAGGCAGCCGCGTCGAAATCGAAGCACTGCAGCATCGTGTTGGCGTTGGCGTCTCGGTTGGAGAGTGCGGGCAGGTTCCATTTGGCCTCGATGGTGCGCAGAATGGAAGTGTGGTCGTAGACGGCGTGTGACACGAAGTTTGGCTTCGCCCAGGGTGAAACCACGACAGTGGGAACGCGGAAACCGGTCCAGCTGTACAAGTCCCCATAGGTGTCTCCTGAAGGCACCGAGGGCGGAATGCCGTCGGGCGGCACCGCCGGTACCGGAGCCACATGGTCGTAGTAGCCGCCGTGCTCATCGAATGTCAGAATGAGCGCGGTGGATTCCCAAGCCGGGCTGTTCATGACGGCGGTGATGACTTGGTAGGCGTAGTAAGCCCCGGTCTGGGCATCCTGTGGGTTCTCCTCTGACCCTTCGAACGATTCCGGATCGACGAGGCTGACCTGCGGCAGCGTTCCCGCCGCACAGTCCGCGAAGAATTGAGACACGGGTACGACGTTGCCGGGGTTCTGCTCGACCACATAGGGAAACAGTCCCGCCGTGGGCAGATCGACGAAGTAGTCCCTCCACGTGATGCCGTAGGCGTTGAGCAGGTCGAACACCGTTCCGAAGCCTTCAGGACGCGGATTGGGATCGGTCGGTGACGGCAGCGGGTCG
The DNA here is from genome assembly GCA_030838245.1 of Acidimicrobiaceae bacterium. The sequence continues at coordinate 1,687 of JAUTXB010000271.1, read as the reverse complement.
CTGACCATACCGAAAGCCGAACCTGCCATCAGAAAGCGCCGGTTGGGGTAGGTCTGTGCCATGACAGAACTGAAGTAACGGTCGCAGAGCGGAAAGGTCGACGCCAAGCCAAAATAGAACGGGAGCTGCGTCTTGGTATAGAAGTACATCGACGCAGGGCCGCAGACCTTAACGAAGTCGTCATTTCGTCCGCCGTCCCAGCACTGGTGGCTGGCATCCCAGCTCTGGCTGATGGTGTAGCCCGCCTGGCAAGTGGAGGGGGCAGGGCTCGCGGCGATCATGCCGCCGCCGGGTGCTGGGCTGCTGTTCATTGCCTGGCCATCCGAGTCGAAGGTGAGGCCGTCGACGCCGGCGCGGCGTAAGGCGCCGAAGTGGTTGTCAAACGAGTGGTTCTCCATCATCAGGACCACGATGTGCTGCAGCTGGGGGAAGGACTCCGTGCCTGGTGGCAGGCTGGGGTAGGGACGATCGCCCGCCTTCGCTGTCGTGGCGGCGGATGCCGCAGTCGGGACCGCCAGCGAGTCCAGCTGATCCATCAACGGACCCGCCGCGACCAAGCCGAGGCCGGCCGAGGCGCCCTTAAGAAGGGTGCGACGAGAGAATGAGTCGCTCATCGATTGAAGATGTCACTGCCGAAGGTCGCGCTCGTGGTTGCGGCATAACCAAGGCGCGGCAAACCGAAGGACGCCTCAACGGATGCCAAGAGCGAGTAGTGGTTGTACGGCGTCGAGCTGACCGTACCCGGTCGGATAAAGGGGGACAACAACACGGCCCCGACCCGACCTCCGCCTAAGCCGGTGATACCAGGCAGGGGAGTGTTGGGGCCCGGCCCCTCGTTGCAACAAGCAGACGAATCGCTTTGTGGGCCGTTCGACTCGTCGAACGTGATGACAAGAAGCCCGTCCTTCTTGAAAGCGGGCGAGGTAGTGATCAGGGGCACCCACTTGGACAAGAAGGTGTCGATGTCCGCCAAGGCGCTGGGACCGGAGGGCTGGTTGATGCATGGCGGCGCGTCGTGGCCGTCGTCGCACACATTGGGGACAATGAAGGACAGCTGCGGCGTGGTTGCCACCTTGGCCAGGTCGGTGGCCAATCCTGTCGTGCCCGTCGGCGTTCCGGTTGGCATCGCTCCGGTCTGTGTCCCCAAGGGGACCACATGGGCGTCGCAGTAGCCGCCGTTGTCGATGATCGAGTGGAAGTAGACGAAAGGGTCGTGACGAGTGACGTACCCGTCGCCCGCCACGGCCGACTGGGTCTGGTCTTGGCTCCCGAGCGCCGGGTGCCCGCAGACGGCAGACTCCCGGGTGGGCACGTTGCCCATGTCCTCCAAGTACCCCTTCCAGTTGAGGCCGTTCTCAGTCAGTTGGTTGCCGATCGTCTGGACGGATTCGGGGTAGACGCAACCGCTGCCCACCGCCTGGCCATCGGCGGCCGTGGGCCCTGTGCCCGCGAAGTCGTCGTAGACCTGGCAGTCGGCCTGGTTCTGAGGATTCGGGCCCTGGCCGCTCACCATGGCGATGTAATTGTCATTGCTCTCATGCCCGGTCCCGTAGTAGTGGGTAAGCAATGCACCCTGAGAGGGCAACGTCTGGGCAAGGTATGGGTCGGCTGACGGATTGCCGAAGGTGCTGGAAAAGCCCTGGTTCTCGAGCACGATTACGAAGACGTGACGGACGGGGGGAGGACC
>JAUTXB010000250.1 GCA_030838245.1 Acidimicrobiaceae bacterium | reverse complement strand
GCAAGCCCTCCGAACACGGCGATCTGGATCCATCTGGGGCCGCCGCTACCCGAGCCACCGCGCTCGGCGAAGCCTAGGGCGGTGATGACGATCAGTACACCGAGGACGCGTCCACCGAGGGCGATCGGTGTCAACGGGTGGAGCCGGAAGGTCTCCTCAGGTGCCCCCCAGTTGGTGTCGCCCGCTGTCCCGTCAGAGGCCGGCGGCATGGGCCTCGCCCAGGGCGGTCAGCCGGTCCCGCAGGGCCCCCGCATCGCCCGGAGTGAGCCCTCGCACCTGGGCGTCGCTGGTGGCAGCGGCGGTGTGCAGCTTGACGCTCACCAAGCCGAAGGAACGAGCGATGGGCCCGGCCTTGACATCGACCAGCTGCATGCGGCCGTAGGGGACCACAGTCAGCTTCTTGAACATGGCCCCGTGGGTGACCAACAGGTCGTCGGCCCGCTCGACGTATCCCCACGACCGGAAGTTGCGTCCGATGGCGAACCACGACCAGACCAGAACGACCACGCCGACGATGCCGACAATAGGCCCGGCCAGGTCCCAGACGAAGGACAGTCCGGCCGCGGTCCCGGCGACCAACGGGATTCCCAGAGCCAGGACCAGCGTTCGCCGCATCCGGGCCAGCAGTGGTGAGACGCGAGTCCACGTCTGATCATGCGGCGGGGCGAACGCGACGTCCATGGAGGGAATCTACGGCGTCGTGCTTGCACCGTCCATGTGATCGGCATCCAGACGGCTTGCTCTGTGCGTAGCCGACCACTGAGGGTGCGACGAAGCAGTTGAGAGCCATGGCACCAGATATATGGTCCGGATTGGTACGGTGCTCCCCCATGACCGGACGCGGCCGAGATGGACGCGCCGATGACGCCCCCCGTCGGGCTCAGCGTCGCTCATCTCCGAACGAGGACGGGCTGAACGCGCTCGGGGACCCAGCACAGGGGCACGGTGCCACCTTGCGCAGGGGCGACGAGGAACCCAAGGTGGCCAACGAAGCCCGACTGCTGGCGTTGGGGGAGGCGATGCACCGTCCCGACGGTGGCCGGATCGGCCGTCGGCGCACAACTACCCACAACCGGCGCCGTCGGCGGGTCAAGCGCGGCGTTCTCATCGGCGTGCTCGTCGTGGTGCTACTGGTCGCCGGTGGCGCCGGATATGCCTATTACTTGGCCCACGACCTCCATCGCATAGAGGTGAAGGGACTCCACAGCGTCCTGTCCACCGGAGCTGAAGCGGGGTCGGAGAACATCCTCATGGTCGGGTCCACGTCGCGGTGCGCCTTGAAGGTGCAGAACCCGAACTACGGGATCTGCTCGCAGGGGGTCAACGGCGTCAACAGCGACGTGATGATGATCCTCCACGCCGACCCGGTCCATCATCGGCTGGCGTTGCTCTCCATTCCCCGGGACCTGTTCGTACCCAACGCTCGGAGCGATGGGGCCAACAAGATCGATGCCGGGCTCTACCAGGGCCTCACCCAAGTGGTGGCGGCCATCGAGGAGGACTTCGGGATCCCCATCCAACACGCCGTCTCGCTCAACTTCGACCAGTTCGCAAACGTGGTGGATGCTCTGGGAGGGATCAACATGGCCTTCCCCATGTCCGTGTTCGACTGGGGTGGCGCTCCGCCTCCGAACGGCATCGGGAGCTCCGGCCTGAACGTCGAGGCGGCGGCCTGCGTGCATCTGAACGGCACCCAGGCACTCCAGGTCGTCCGGTCGAGAGAGCTCCGCTACAAGGCCACCGGGGACGGATCCGATCCCTACTACTGGACTGCGGAGGGCCAGAGCGACCTGGCCCGGATCCGGCGTGATCACGAGTTCCTGCGCGTCCTGGCCGCGGCCGTGGCCAAGCAGGGACTGGGCAACCCCCTCACCGACCTCAACCTGATCAATTCGGTCAAGAGCGACCTCACCTTCGACCAGGCCTGGCCGGTCGGGGACATGGTGAGTCTGGTGCGGACGTTCCACTCGGTGAACATCGGCTCCGTCCCGCAGCTCACCCTGCCCGTCGCCCAGGGGACCTTCGGCACGTATCACTACAAGGGCAGTGTTATCGGTTACGGCGAGGTCGAGTTCCCGGTGGAGGAACAAGGGCAGCCGGCCATCGACCAGGTGCTGGGCATCGGACCGACGATCGACTCCATGACCGGCAAGCCACTGCCGTCGCCTTCGTCGGTGAGCGTCTCGGTGGTGAACGGCACGGGCGTGACCAACCAGGCCACTGACACGTCGACCGCCCTGGGTGCCCTCGGGTTCAAGATGGTGGGGCTGGGCGACGCCACCCCGGTCGCCCCACAGGCGGAGACGGTGGTCTACTACGGCTCGCGGGCCCCTGCTGTCGAGGCGGCAGCCGAACGAGTGGCCCGGTCGATGACCGGCGGGGTGATCCTCGGGTACGACCCCAGCCAGGTGACCGCCGGTGCCCAGGTGACGGTGTTGACCGGCACGCAGTTCGCCGTGAACGCTCCCACCACCGGCTCGACGTCCACGTCTGCACCGACCAGCCCGACCACGGCCGGCGCAGTGGGGAGCTCGGGGAGCACCTCGGGCGCCGGCGTCGGGTTTGCCGCGCCGTCGCCCACCACGCAGCCGCTCCAGCGCTGGGACCCCCGAGCGTGCCCCGCCGGGTCGACCCCGACCACGCCCGTGCCCAATCCGCTCCCCGGCTGAAGCGCGGAGACGGGCGTTCGCTAGTTCTGCTCGGGATCCTGAGCCGGTATGTGGCTGTCGAACCAGCCCAGGGTGCGCTGCCAGGCGTCAGCGGCCGCCGAGGAGTTGAACACCGAGGGACGGTCGTTGCAATTGAAGCCGTGGTCGGCGTCGGCATAGCGGACGATCTCGGTGGGTACCGGCGCGGCCTCGACGGCCAGACGAAGCTGCTCCACGTCCTCAGTCGGGATGCCCTTGTCCAGATCGCCGTAGAGGCCGAGCCAGGGTGTCTGAAGCGTGGGGGCCAAGTCGATCAGGGACGGGAGACCGAACCGTCCCTCCCGCACCCCGCCACCGTAGAAGGTGACCGCCGCGCCCACCGGCCGGCTGGTGGCCGCGAAGAAGGTGACGCTGCCACCCATGCAAAAGCCCACCACGCCGGTCCGGGCCGGAGCGAACCCGGCTCCCTCCAGGTAGTCGAACGCGGCGGCGACGTCGACGGCCAAACCTTCGGCCGAGAGCTTGCCCATGACCGGCATCACCGAGTCGAAGTCGTCATAGGCGATGACGGGGGAGCCTTGGCGGTGGAAGAACGCGGGGGCAATGGCGTGCCAGCCGTCGTGGGCCAGCCGGTCGGCAACGCCTTCGATGTGGGCAGTGACCCCGAACGCCTCTTGCACGACGAGGATGCCGCCCCGAGCCGAACCGGTCGGGGATGCCGTGTAGGTGGGCATGGGGCCGTCGATGGTCTCAATGGTGATCTGCGAACTGGTAGTCACGAGGACTCCTCTCGATAGGTCTGGCGATACACGGAGCTGGTCGGCCCGGAGACGACCGGACCTGCTCGGCATCTTTGACGCACACGTTAAGATTGCTTCTTGTTCACGTAAACGGCAAGCCAGCCTTGCGGAGTGTGATGTCCGACCTCGAACAATCGATCCGACCGCTCCGGCGCTCCCCGGCCGGAATTGCACAGGGCCCAGTCCCCGACGGCTACAATTGGGTGGCGTTGTTCATCTCAACGTTGGGCATGCTCAAGGCCACGATCGACGGTTCCATCACCCTGATCGCCCTCCCTGACATCTTCCGGGGAATCGGGATAGACCCGCTCCAGGCCGGGAACAGCTTCTATCTGTTGTGGATGATCCTCGGCTTCCTGGTCGTCACCAGCGTGCTGGTCACGACGCTGGGCCGAATGGGCGACATCTACGGCCGGGTCCGTACCTACAACCTTGGGTTCGCCGTCTTCACGTTCTTCTCCCTGTTGCTCACCGTGACATGGATGTCCGGTCACGCCGCCGGGATATGGCTGATCGTGCTTCGGATCTTCCAAGGGGTCGGGGCGGCCATGTTGATGGCAAACTCGGCTGCCATACTCACCGACGCCTTCCCTCCCGGGCAGCGGGGCATGGCCATGGGGGTCAATCAGGCCGCTGCTTTCAGTGGGACCTTCATCGGTTTGGTCCTGGGTGGCATCCTGGCTCCGATCAATTGGCGGCTCATCTTCTTGGTCTCGGTGCCCATCGGGCTCTTTGCCACCGTCTGGGGCTACCTCAAGCTGCGAGAGCTGAGCGAGCGGCGACCGGCTCGCATCGACTGGCCGGGAAACATCACCTTTGCCCTCGGCCTCATCCTGGTCATGGTCGGTATCACCTACGGGATCGAGCCCTACGGGAAGGACACCATGGGATGGACGAACCCCTCGGTGATAGCGGCCCTCTCCCTCGGTGTGGTGTTGCTGGCCGCCTTCGCCGTCATCGAGACCAAAGTCCCCGAGCCCATGTTCCGCATCCAGTTGTTCAAGATCCGAGCGTTCACGGCCGGGGTCTTCGCCAGCTTCCTGGCCGCATTGAGCCGGGGTGGCCTGATGTTCATGCTCATCATCTGGCTGCAGGGAATCTGGTTGCCCCTTCACGGGTACGACTTCGCCCGCACGCCGCTGTGGGCCGGCTTGGCCATGCTCCCACTCACTGCCGGGTTCCTCATCGCCGGTCCCCTGTCGGGCATCTTGTCGGACCACTATGGTTCGCGCCCGTTCGCCACTGGCGGCATGATCGGCACGGCGATCTCGTTCATCCTCTTGGAGCTGTTGCCGATCAACTTCCCCTATTGGCTGTTCGCCGTCTTGTTGTTCGTCACCGGGTTGTTCATGTCTTCGTTCGGATCGCCGAACCGGGCCGGGGTCATGAACAGCCTTCCCCCTGAGCACCGGGGGGCCGGATCGGGGATGAACACCACCTTCCAGAACTCTGCCCAGGTCCTGTCGATCGGGATCTTCTTCACCCTGATGATCGTCGGGCTCTCGGCCTCGCTGCCGGCCAGCCTCTACCACGGACTAGTCACCCACGGTGTCTCGCCCGCGGCGGCCTCCAAAGCCTCGCATCTGCCGCCGGTCTCGACCCTGTTCGCCGCCTTCTTGGGCTATAACCCTGTCCAGCACCTGCTCGGGCCGCATGTCCTCGCCCAGATCCCCCCGGCCCAACAAGCGGTGCTCTCCGGTCGGGGCTTCTTCCCCTCGATCATCACGGCCCCGTTCCGGTCGGGCCTGCACGCCGCCCTCGACTTCGCCATCGTGGCCAGTCTCTTGGCTGCGGCGGCCTCGTGGACACGGGGAGGGCATCCCGGTGCCGAGGGGGCAGAAACAGCCGCACCGGACACGACTCGCTCAGAGGGTCGGGCTACGACGCCAGTGGGTGCTGCGGGCACCACTCGGGAGCGGGCCGGAGCCACCATGCAGGAGAGTCCCGACGCAGCACTGGGCTGATGGCGACGGAACGACTGGGGTTGCATGCCAGTACCGTCGCTGGACGTGGTCCGAGGGATCGACGCCCCCCCACTAGAGTCCTCCCGGTGAGCCGCAAAGCCGATCACTCGAGCCCCATCGACACAGCCCATCCCCGAAGCTTCGAAGCGCGATACGGCTCCGGCCTCGGCCGTGGGTTGTGCCTGGGTGGCGGCGGTATCTTCTTCATCGCATGGCAGGTGGCGTATCTCCACGCCTTGGCCGAAGGCGGGCTCAAGCTCGATGGTGCTGATCGAGTGGTGGGCACGTCGGCGGGATCGGTGGTGGCCACTGCCCTTCTCGGCGGTCGTCTCGGCCTCGTCCACCGAGAGCTCTCCCTCTTGGCCAAGGCCCCAAAGGTCCTCTCCGCCCTGGCCCCGGCGTCCGACTTGCGACCCAGCCAACAGCGCGCCCTCGACTTGTTCTGGCAGGCCCAGGACAGCGAGCCGGCCACGCTGGTCGCCATCGGGCATGCCGCCCTGTCGTCTGCGGGCCCGTCACCGTGGGCCATGCGCCGCAACTTGTCGTTGGTGATCGGGACCAAGCGGTGGCCGTCACCGGCGTTGCACATCAGCTGCGTCGACACCTACACAGGCGAGCGATGCATCGTCACCCATGATGCCGGGGTCTCCGTCGTCGCCGCCGCTGCGGCCAGCAGCGCGGTCCCGGGGCTCTTTCCCCCGCAACCGATCGGCGACCGTCGCTGCATGGACGGCGGCGTCAGCGGTACAGGAAGCCATCTCGACGTGCTGGCGGGTGCGGAACGGGTATTGGTCTTGGTCCTGAGCGACGGAAGTGAGCTCACCGAGGGGATGATGACCAACCAACCCGGAGGCAGCCAGCGTGAGGTCGAGGCCCTGACCGCCAGCGGGACCGAGGTGGAGCTCCGCACCCCCGAAGCGGTCGACCCGCTGGAGCTGATGGCGCCAGCGGCGGTACCCAAGGCAATGGCGATGGGGGCCCGCCAGGCTTCGGCCGACCTGGCGGTGTTGACCAAGTTCTGGACCTGACCGAGACGCGCTGTCTCGCCTGCGACAGTGCCGGCCATGTCCGTTGGCGGCGTGGCGCAGATCAGGTGCGCAGGCCAGGATGACTCCGAGCCAGGATCGGGACCAGTAGCCGGTTGGGCGTGAGGTGGCCGAGCACGGCGCCGAGGCGATTGGCGCCACCCGGTATGACGACCACCCGACCCTTGGCCAGGCCCTCGACGCCGGCCCGGGCCACCATGTCGGCGGTCTCCCACAAGAACTTGGGCAGCGCCGCCTCGGCGTCTTCCTTCGACACCCCGGCCCGCTCACCGAACCCGGTCTCGACCGGGCCGGGGCACAGCACGGTCACGTGCACGCCACTCCCGTGGAGCTCGCCGCTCAGGCTCTCGGAGTAGGACAGGACGAACGCCTTGGCTGCCCCGTAGGCCGCTTGGCCGGGCAGTGGTTGGAACGCACCGGTCGAGGCCACGTTGAGCACCGCGCCGCGAGCCCTCTTCACCATCCCGGGCAGGAACCGGCTGCACAAGTCGGCGACCGCCACGACGTCGACTTCGATCATGTTCGTCTCGGTCGCCGGATCGGAAGCGGCCACCGGCCCCAAGGTCGAGAATCCGGCGTTGTTCACCAGGATGTCGGGTATGAGTCCGTGGTCGGTGATGCGGCCGAGCAACCCGGCGCGGGCATCCCGGTCGGAGAGGTCTGCGACCAGCACGTGTGCCTGCACGCCGCTCGCCCCGAGCTCGGCGGCCAGGCGATCGAGCCGGTCGGCGCGTCGAGCCACCAGCGTCACCCCATGGCCTCTTCGGGCCAGCTCTCGGGCCAAGGCTTCACCGATCCCCGAGGAGGCGCCAGTGATGACGGCGGTGCGGTCAGGTGCCGGGGCGGGAAGGGTCACGACCCAACCGTAGGGCCGTCACGGCTCGGGCGCTCGCCTGTCGGACCGGGGAGCCTCGGTGCGCGGTGGCGGCGCCTTACACCGCGTCGGCGAACTGGCGCAGGCCGGCCGGCCAGCCACCATCGCTGCCCACACCGTCCCGGACCGACTCCCAGCCGGGACCGTGGGCATCGAGTTGGTCGTGGACGAGGGTGACATGGGTCCCGGTGTCGGTGGGGCTGAATGTCACGGTCACGCGGCTGCCGACGGCATCGGGGCCGGGCACGGCCCAGTCGGGACCGATCAGCCAGGAGAAGGCAAAGGTCTGTGGCGGATCCCAGGTGAGCACGCGGCCCCACGTGCATACGTCTCCGGCGTCGTTCTCCTCCCACATCCGCCCCCCGACGTGCGGATCCACGCCGATCTCTTTGAGCTCGCCGCTCTGCACGTGGTGGGCCCGGGTCCACCATCGGTCTATGCCGCTGGTAAACACGGCGAACGCCTTGTCCGGCGGCACGGTTACCTCCACGGTGGTGCGGACAACGGTGGTGTCGTCGGTCTGGGCGGTCATGCTTCCTCCTTGGTTGCGTCGGCTGCCTGGGCGTATGCCGCAAGCGAGTTGGTCCAGAACTGGTCGAAGTAGTCGCGAGCCGCGGCCACGCCGGCGGGGTCGATCCCGTAGATGCGCCGCGTGCCGGCCGGGCGCACCGATACCAGCCGCGCCGCCTTGAGCACCTTCAGATGCTGTGAAACGGCAGGTCGGCTGATGGGAACGTGGCGAGCGATGTCAACCACCGAGCTCGGACCGTGGCCCAAGACTTCGAAGATCGAACGCCGGGTCGGGTCGGCCAACGCCTCGAGGGCCAGAGCTTGGTAAGTGGACACTAACGGTAAGCTACAACTTACGTATGGGGCCTGTCAATCTCCCGGCCTGGCATGGGTGACGGACGAGCCGGTTGCGTCCGGCCGGCGAGGTGACGCACTCGTATAGTGCAAGACGCGATGGTGTTCGTTCCGGTGAGCCAAGCAACTACAGCGGTAGCTAGATGCCGCATGGCCAACGACAGGGTCGATAGACAGCGGGGAGCATGCGGGGCCGCGTCACCATGTTGAACGGCGTGGAGGGCATGGTCGGGGAGACGGCGCTGGTCACGCGAGAAGTCGGGACGAGCACCCGACCCGGGCTGGTACGAGCCCGGGGCGAGGACTGGCATGCGGTGTCCATGTTCCCTGGGACCACCATCGGTGTCGGGACCACGGTCGTCGTCGCCGATGTCGAGCGCGGGCTCCTCGTCGTCTATGCCACCGATTCCGCCTAGTACCTGATTGGTTCAAGAGAGGCTCATGATGATCGCAAGTATCAGTGCCGGTGTGATTGCCGGCGGCGTGGTAGTCGTCATCGTCGTCGTGGTGGTCGTCGCGGTCGTCCTGAAAAAGGCCCTGAAGGTGGTACAGCAGGGAAGCGTGGGGGTGGTCAAGCGGCTCGGGGAATTCAAATCGGTCCGCCAACCAGGGATAGCCGTCCTGATGCCGTTCGTCGACCGGATGGAAAAGGTCGACATCCGCGAATTCCCCCATACCGGGGACCGGCAGGCGGTGATCACCGCCGACAACGTGTCGTTACAGGTGAGTGCCACGATTTTCGCCCAGGTCCTCGACGTCAAGGCGGCCCTCTATGAGATCGAGGACTACGAGTTGGCGGTTGACCAGCTGTCGCGCACGGCATTGCGGGCGGTGTTCGGGGAGCTGACCCTCGACCAATCGCTGTCCGAGCGAGAGACGATCAACTCCAAGATGCAGGACCACATGACCGACGCCACCCTCAAGTGGGGCGTCCGGCTCAACCGGATCGAGATCCTCGACATCACACCGCCGGCCAACGTGCTCCAGGCCATGTCCGAGCAGAAAGAGGCCGAGCAGCACAAGCGGGCAGCCATCCTCAAGTCGGAGGGTGACCAACAGTCGGCCATCAACAGCGCGCAAGGTCGGAAGCAGGCAGCCGTGCTCGAGGCCGAGGGCCAGAAGCAAGCATCGATCCTCGCCGCCGAAGCACAACAGAAGGTGCTGGAGCTGCGGGCCGAAGGGGAGAAACGTGCCTCGGCGCTGCGCGGTGAGGGAGAGGCAGCCGCGCTGAATGCCCTTGACACGGCGGTCATCAAGCCCAACACCCTGGCCGTTCTCCAGCTGCGGGCCCTCCAGCAGATAGCCAGCTCCGACAACGCCAAGGTGGTCGTGCCCTACGAAGCGGCGGGGCTGGTCGGTGGTGCGCAGGTGTTGGTGGACGCATTGCGGAGTGCGGGCGCCAACTCTGATGGGAAGGGCGAGGCCCGAGTGGACGGCCAAGCTCGGGATCGTCAATAACGGAGGCTGCCCTAAGGGCTCAGAGCGGGAGCGCGGGCCCACCCGGCACTGTTGGACGGCTCGGGGACGGGCGAGGCTGCTCAGGGTTGGACGAACCGCCTGACGAAGTCGAGGGAGATCTGGGCAACCTCACGCCAGCCGTGGTCGATGGTCAGCGCATGGCCCCGATCGGGAACCTTGATGATCTCGGTGACGTTTTCGTTGCGCTTTTGCCGTTTGAACGAGGCGTTGGCGATGGCCCAGGGGACCGTGTTGTCCTTTTCGCCGTCGAGGATCAGGAGGGGGCCCCGATCCGGGCCCTTGGTCTTCACCTTGGCTTCTGTCCATGGATTGAGGTTCGCCGTGGCCGCCTGGAAGAGGGGCGCGCCGGAGGCAGGGACGGCGTAGGTGGTGTAGAGCTCCTTGGCCTCCTCCTCGGTCACCGCGTTGGCAAAGGCATAGCGAAACTGCTCATAGGTAAGCGGAACGGCCCGGCCGCGATTGGCCGGATTGCCGAGCACCGGAGATGAGGACTTGAGCGCCGAGATGGGAAGGGGCAGCACGCCCCGGAAAGGGGCGGGGTCGATGGCCACCGATGCCGCCGACACGCCCCGTCCGGCCAGGATCTGGGCGAGGAGCCCGCCGAATGAGTGTCCGACCAGGGCTGGCTTCTTTGTGAGCAACGTCACCACTTCGTCGAAATGGTCGGCTACCTGGCCCACCGTCTTGTGGGCAAAGACCTCAGGGTGCCGATTGGCTTCGTCCACCGTGTTGGGGTCGTCGGGCCATCCCGGCGCCAGGGTGGCGTATCCGGCGTCTTCGAACAGCGTGCGCCACCGGTCCCAGCTGCTGGGCAACAGCCACAGTCCGTGGATGAACACCACGGGGGCCTTGTCCGAGTCGTTGGCCGCGTTTATCTCGTTTCGCTCGTAGTCGGTGATGTTGGCCATGATGACCTCCCTCCTCAGCGGCGCCACGGGGTGCAGCCTCGCTGGCATTTCCTTGTCACCAGTCGACCACATCCGTGCCACTGGTCCCGCCGGGACACGAGAGCCGGACGTCCCCGCCACGATTCCGGTCGGACAACCCGGAGCGGTGACGGTATGTTCGAGGTCGTGGCCACCTCTGCGCTCTCCGGCGTCACCTCCCCGATCCCTCAGTCCCGACGGTTGATCACCGACCTCCCTGGTCCCCGCTCCCTGGAGTTGACCGGGCGTCGCCGTGCCGCCGTGGCGTCCGGCGTGAGCTCCACGCTGCCGGTCTATATCGAGGCTGCGTCGGGCGCCATCGTGGTCGACGTCGATGGCAACTCGCTCATCGACCTCGGATCGGGTATCGGTGTGACCAGCATCGGCCACGCCGTGCCCGAGTTGACCGAGGCAGTGAGCGCCCAGGTGGGTCGGCTGACCCACTCCTGTTTCATGATCGGACCCTACGAAGGCTACGTGGCCGTATGCGAAGAGCTGGGGGCCCTTACTCCCGGTGATCATGCCAAGACGTCTGCGCTCTTCAACTCCGGAGCGGAGGCGGTCGAGAACGCGGTGAAGATAGCTCGCCACGCCACTCGACGTCAGGCCGTGGCGGTCTTCGATCACGCCTATCACGGGCGAACCAACCTGACAATGGCGCTCACGGCCAAGAACATGCCCTACAAAGAGGGCTTCGGTCCCTTTGCCCCCGAGGTCTATCGGATGCCGATGTCTTACCCGTTCCGGGACCCCATCGGCATGAGCGGCGACCAAGCCGCGCAGCGTGCCCTGGAGCAACTGGACAAGCAGGTCGGCGCCCACAACGTGGCCTGCGTGCTGATCGAGCCGATCCAGGGGGAAGGTGGATTCGTCGTTCCCGCCCCCGGATTCCTGCCTGCGCTGGCTGCTTGGTGTCACGATCATGGCGTGGTGCTCGTGGCCGACGAGATCCAATCGGGCTTCTGTCGCACTGGAACTTGGTTTGCCAGCGAGCACGAGGGAGTGGTGCCCGACGTGGTGACGACGGCCAAGGCCATGGCCGGCGGGTTGCCGCTGGCCGCGGTGACCGGCCGAGCGGAGCTCATGGATGCCGTGCATCCGGGGGGACTGGGAGGGACCTATGGCGGGAACCCGGTTGCCTGCGCAGCCGCCCTGGCCACGATCGAGTTCATGAGGAGCCGCAACCTGGCCGCCGCCGCGGCCCGTGTCGGAGAGACGGTGTCCGACCGCCTAAGCGCCCTGCAGGCGCAGTTTCCGGCGATCGGCGATGTCCGAGGCCGGGGGGCGATGCAGGCCATCGAGCTAGTAGTGCCCGGGACCCTCGAACCGGACCCGGAGTCAGCGAGACGAATCGCCGACGCCTGCCTCCGGGCCGGGGTCATCGTCCTCACCTGTGGGACGTGGGGAAATGTGATCCGGCTCTTGCCCCCGCTTGTTATCGGCGAGCAGTTGTTGGAGGAGTCCCTTGCCGTACTGTCCGAGGCGGTCGCTGCCGTGCTCGGCTGACCGGTGGCCACCCGTCCTACGTGGAGCATCACCTGCGGATCTCGTGACAAGGCCCCCTGATATCTGCACGTGGGGGCACAGTGGACGCGTGTCGGGTCGGGCCATCCAGGCGCGAACGCGGCCGTCGGCCGAGCAGTCACGAAGAGCCATGACGCAGCCGGGGGTGAAGCCAGGACTGAGCAGCAGGCTTGTCCTGTTGATGGCGGTGACCACGGGAGCGATCGTGGCCAACCTGTACTACGCCCAGCCGTTGCTCCACGAGGTATCCCAAAGCCTCCATGTCGGTTCGGCTGCCGTGTCCACCGTGGTCACGGCCACCCAGGTCGGTTATGCCGCCGGCCTGCTGCTGATCGTGCCCCTCGGCGACTTCCGGCCCCGTCGCTCGCTGGTCGTCTTGCTATTCGTGCTGTCCGTCCTGGCCCTGGTGGCATGTGCCGTTGCCCCTGACCTGTGGCTCTTCGAGGCTGGGTCGGTGGCCGTCGGCTGCGCCTCGGTTGCCGGTCAGGTCATGGTCCCCTTTGCCGAGCCATCGATGTCCTGATTCGCCGCCGGTTGTCGCCGGACCCGTCGGCGGAAAAGGCCGTCGGGCTCGCTCCTGGGGCAGAGTGGACGGATGGATCAGAGCCACCGCTTCGTACGCGACCTCATCGGTCGGCTTCGGGTCGAGCCGGGGACGTCAGTGGCCATGGCTCGCGACTTCGACCCCTCATCCACCGGCGCGGTGTCTCGCTCGCAAGGCGAGGCGCGACTCGATGAGGTCATCCATCTCCTCGATGACTACCAGGATCGGCTGTCGGCCCAGGGAACCTGCGGAATCCTGGTCGTGATCCAGGCCCTCGACGCCGGTGGGAAGGACAGCACCATCAAGCATGTGATGCGCGGGCTCAATCCCCAAGGGGCCGAGGTCCACAGCTTCAAGGAGCCATCGGAAGAAGAGCTGAGGCACGACTTCCTCTGGCGCTGCCAGCGGGTCGCACCGGAGCGGGGCCGGATCGGCATATTCAACCGGTCGCACTACGAAGAGGTGCTCGTCGTTCGGGTACACCCCCAACTGTTGACGCCACAGAGCGCACCGGATCAGCCGGGGAGAACGAGCATCTGGAAGAGGCGGTTCCAGGAGATCAATGACTGGGAGCGCCATCTGGTCGACAGTGACATCTCGGTGGTGAAGGTCCTTCTCAACGTGTCCAAAGAGGAACAAGCCAAGCGATTCCTCAAGCGGATCGATCGACCGGAGAAGAACTGGAAGTTCGCTCCGAGCGATATCCACGAACGGCAGTACTGGGACGACTACCAGCGCGCCTTCGGCGAGATGCTCAGCCACACCAGCACCGAGTGGGCCCCCTGGCACGTGGTGCCCGCCGACCACAAGTGGTTCGCCCGCCTGGCTACCGCCGCCATCCTGGCCCAGACGCTCATCGATATCGACCCGCAGTATCCCCAAGTGGACCCGTCGGTCCGCCGGCAGATGGCCGCTGACCGGGACGCGCTGGTCGCCGAGCTTCACGGCGCGCCCGAGGGCTAGGGTTGGAGGCGTGACCGAGGCCACCGCGGTGCGCACCGATGCTCCGATGACGGGGCTTTCACACGTGCAGTTGCTGGTCTCCGACGTGAGGGCCAGCGCCGAGTGGTACACCGTGGCCCTCGGGCTCGAGCCCTATGCCGGGAGCGTTGCGGTGGGGTACGTGGCCCTGCGCCATCGGGGATCGAAGGTAGTGGTCGTGCTGACCGCTCGGCCAGCGTCAGTGGTTGACAGCGATGCCAACGGTGCAGCGTCCAGCCATGAGACCTTGGACCATTTGGCCTTCGCCGTGTCCGACGCCGTTGCGCTCCGGGCGTGGGCCGATCACCTCACCGAGGTCGGTCTCGACCACCCCGGCGTCGTACTCGAGAACGGCAACCCTTCGTTGCAACTACGGGACCCTGACGGAATCGCCATCGAGCTCGTCACCTCAGGTCATCCATCCCTCTGATCGCCGGCCTTCGACCACTGGGTTCAGTCTGCGCCCCGATCGTCATCGACCTCGATGCCCAGCGCACCGAAGATCCCCAGGGCGAGCGGGAGGACCTGGATCGAATCGATGACCGCGCTGTGCAGGTCCGCCGCCCCTTTGAGCCCCTCGAGCGTCGACCCGTGGAGGCGTACGCCGGGTAGCTCCGATTTGGAGAGCTCGGTGGCGGTCAGGTCGCAGTCGAGAAATTGGGTATCCGTGACCCTGGCCGAGTAGAAGTTGCTGGCCTCCAAGGAGGCATGGTCGAACCGGACGTGGTCCCCGTTGACCATGGCGAAGTTGGCGTGGTCGAGTTTCGTCTCGCTGAACAGCACGTCGCTGAGCTGGGCCCCAGCCAGATCGATTGCCGACATCCTGCAGTTCCTGATCTCCACCCGGACCAGAGCGGCGTCCAGGAGCCGTGCCCCGGAAAGGTCGCATGACTCGATCACGGTGTCGCGTATCCGAATTCGGTCGAGGATCGAGCCCGTGAAGCGGGCCCCGGTCAGGCGCGATCCGCTGATCTCGACCGCCAGCGCGCTCTGGCCGGAAAAGTCCCCTTTGACCTCGACGCCGTCCCACTCGAGATCGTCGACAAGTGTGCCTGACTCGAAGGTGGCCAGGTCCCGCCGGAGTCGCGGAGGCATGGGAGAAATGGACCTGGCCATCATCGGGGTCAGAGATCGTTGATGGGCTTGGGGACCAGCTCGGGATTGGCTGATCCATCGACTTCGAGCAGCTTGCCGGTGACCCAACTGGCCGCGGGGGAGGCAAGGTAGACAGCAGCCGTGGCGATGTCATCGGGCGCCCCGTTGCGACGCATGGCCGTGCGCTGGATCATCGTCTGTCGGATGTTCGGGTCCATGCTCGACAGCCAGTTGCCCAGGGATTCAGTCTCCACGGCCCCGGGCAGGATGGCGTTCACCCGGACCCGGGGGGCGAGGTCCGCGGCCATCAACCTGGTCAGCTGGGACAGAGCCGCCTTGGTTGTCCCGTGAGCCAACTGCCCTCGAGGGGCGTTGCGCCCGGCCATCGAGCTGATGTTCACGATCGAAGCACCGGGACGATCAAGGAGGTGAGGGACGGCCAGCCGGCTCAACTCGAAGGGGGCGAAGACGTTGAAACGGAATGATGCCTCCAACTGCTCGACCCGCGTGTCCAAGAAGGGGTGCGACTGGGAGCCTCCGGCGTTGTTGACCACCACGTCGAGCCCCCCGAGCTCGTCCACCGTGCGGGAGACCAGCTCAGCGATCAATCCGAAGTCGTTGATGTCGCCCGGCAGGGCCAGGGCCCGCTGTCCTCTGGCGATTATCTCGCCGGCCACCGAATCGAGGTCGCCAGACGTACGGGCCACCAAGGCGACGTCGGCGCCGGCATCGGCGTAGGCGCGTGCGATCGCCTCGCCGATTCCCTTGCCGGCTCCGGTGACGATGGCCACCTTCCCGTCGAGCCTGAAGAGATCCTGCGTGTTCGTCGATTGGTCGGGCAACGGTCTCCCCCTCGGGTCTGCTGGTCGTGGCCGACGCCGTGCACTCGGATCGACACATGCAGACGGTAGCCCAGACCCGATTACGCCGACCTGGGCGAACGATGCCACCCGATCACTCGAGTCACCTCCAGTTCTCGGCCAACATGGCCCAGCGCTCGTGATCGCGCCACGCCCCGTCCACGATCAAGTAGCGACTGGAAAAGCCCTCCATCTCGAACCCGAGTCGCCGCACCAGCCGGATGGAACGCTCGTTGGCCGGCTGAATGTTGGCCTCGACCCGATGCAAGCCAAGTTGGCCGAATGCGGCGCTCACCACGGCCTCGACGCCCTTGGTCATCAGCCCACGCCCGCGGTGGGAGGCAAAGGCTGCATAGCCCAAATAGCCCGACTGGAACGAGCCGCGCACGATGTTGTTGATGTTCACATAGCCGACCAGGTTCCCGCAGTCGGAGTGGCGGATCAGGTACGCGGCGTGCTGCTCGCCGCCTACGCGCTCGAGGTAGGTGGCGAATCGCTGGGTCGTATCCGGAGGATCGATCCACGGCCGGTGCAACGACCGACTGGCCCGAACCTCCTCGATGAACTCGTCGGCGTCGGCGGCCGAGGGGGCTGAAAGAGCAACATCCACGTCAGCAGTCTGTCGCCGATCGTCCCACCAAGTTCACACCTTGACCCCGAGAAGTCAGGGCCCGTGGTTCGGGAGCCGGAACTGCCGGAAGAACGCCCACATCTGCGTGGTGGCGTTTATCTGGAAGGTGGTGAAGCCGGTGATCGAGCTGATTTCCTGGCTGAACTTACTTCCGGGCCATGCGTGCCCTCCACCGAGAACGATGAAGAACTTGACGCCCGTGCCGGCCGGGCATGTGTAGGAGCGAACAACGACCTGACTGGCTACCTTGGTGTCGGTCGATTTCGGGTTGCAGCCGTCCTTGAACGCCCAGGCCTGGACCGTGGCCGGATAGCCGGTTCCGTGCAGCTTGACCGGTTGCGTGGTCGTGGTGGTAGACGACGAGCTCCCCGACCCCCCGTTGCCCAGGACCCGGTTCAAGGTGGCAGTACCGATCCCGCCGTTGAAGAACAGAATCGGATCGGCAGTCCCGTGAAAGGCGATGACCGGTACCCGGCGACTGGTACGGCAGGGCTTGGGGAGCTGCAATCCCGAAACAGCGCCGACGGCGGCAAACTGATGCGACATGGTGCAGGCCACGAGCGACACCATGAACGAACCGTCGGACAGCCCGCTGGCATAGACCCGAGAGGTGTCGATGCACTGCGTCGATTCCACCTGGCTGAGCATGGCAGTGACGAAGGCAAGGTCGGGATTGGCCGGAGGGCGATCGGTCGTGTCCCAACGTACCGGGCTGCCCGTGCCGTTGGGGAAGAGGGCCACGAATCCGTCCTTTTGGCCGAGGGCTCCGAACTGCGACGTTGCCGAGTGGATGATCGCCCCTTCGGACAGCCCGTGGAAGTCGACCACCAGTGGACGGGGCCCGGCAGCCCCCGGGCCAGGTGCGGCTTTCTTCGTGGCCGCCGTGGGACTGGGGGTGGTCGGTGCCGGGGTGGTAAGGAGGTACCAGCGCGAGGTGCCCTCGACGTCGATGTCCTGGCGCTGATTGGTGACCGACGCTGGTGGGGCCTTGGCGCACCCCGGGGACGGGACGGGTGGTCCGGCGGCCCTCGTCGGGCCGGTCGCCCCTGCCGCTGCGGGGCCGGCCGAGCCCAGCGCCGAGCAGAGCGCGCCCGTGGTCACCAGCAACGCTGCGACCAGCGCACGGGAACCCATCCTCCGGCGCACGGTTGCCATGGCCAGTAGCGAAGCACACCGCGGGCACCGCTGCATCGAGAAGTGCCTGTTCGGCGACGAAACAACGCGGCACCGGCCGGTCGTCGGCCCGAACCCGCATGAGGCCCCTCACCGACGGGGGAGCTAACCTGACAACCAAGACTCATGACGACGGAGGGGCTCCATGGACGCCACAGGCCAATACGACCTCAACTGGATCACATCGGTGGACGATCACATCATCGAGCCGCCCCACGTCTGGCAGGACCGCCTGCCGGCCAAGTACAAGGACATCGGCCCGCGGGTCATCGTCGATGACAGCGGGACAGAGGTGTGGGCCTACGAGGACATCCGGTCGGCCACCGGCGGCCTTGGCGCCAGCGCCGGACGACGCCCCGAGGACATCACCGCGGTCGGGTTCCCGTACTCGGAGATGCGACCGGGCTGCTACGACCCCAAAGCCCGCCTGCTCGACATGAACGACGCCGGAATCTTGGCCTCGTTGAACTTCCCGTCGTTCCCGCGTTTCTGCGGGCAGGTGTTCTGGGAGGCGAAGGACAAAGAGCTCGCCCTCTTGTGCGTCAGGGCCTACAACGACTGGATGATCGACGAATGGTGTGGGGCCGATCCCGGCCGGATGATCCCGCTGGCCATCATCCCGCTGTGGGACACGGCACTGGCCGTGAAAGAGCTCGAGCGGGTGCACGCCAAGGGTTGCCGCTCCTTTTGCTTCTCGGAGAACTTCGAGCCCCTCGGCCTCCCCACCATTCACACCGGGCACTGGGATCCGGTGTTCCAGGTGGCCAACGACCTGAAGATGGTGTTGTCGATCCACATCGGGTCGTCCTCGACGTTTCACAAGATCTCGAAGGACTCCCCGTTCATGGCCAACTTCTCACTGGGCATGATCCGACCCATGGGCTGCCTCATGGACTGGATCTTCAGCGGGCTGTTCGAGCGGTTCCCCAATATCAAGATCGCCCTGTCCGAGGGCTCGATCGGATGGATCCCGTGGGTACTCGAGCGGGCCCAACAGGTATGGACTACGCAGCGGTTCTGGGTGGCTAAGGGCCAGAGCCTGGGCAATGTAGGCCCGGTGCAGGACTACGACATCCATATCGACACCGAGAAGATCGACGTCTACCGGGACTACCGTGAGCACTTCTACGGCTGCTTCATCGACGACGCCACCGGGTTGGGGATGCTCGACGTGGTGGGCGAGGACAACGTGATGATCGAAACCGACTACCCGCATTCGGATACCTCGTGGCCACATTCGCTCAAGCTGGCCCACGAGCGGCTCGATGCCGCTGGGCTGGCCCCGGAGGTCCAGTACAAGATCCTCCGCGGCAATGCCGAGAAGCTCTATCAGTTCGAGGCGTCGGCGCCCCCGGACGTCTCGCAGCCCTGACACCGGCGTCCGGCGCACCTAGATGGTCGAGACCGGTTCAGCTTCCGGGGATGTGACCTCTTCTTCCTCGAGCCATCCCGAGGCATGTCGCTTGGCCCAAGAGCGGGTGACCCAGCCCCGGAACATCGATCGAAGCGCGTCGCGGTGGGTCAGGGCGAAGGCGACGTGGCCCAAGACCACCAGGAATACCCCGAAGGCGAGCACGTCATGGACGAACGTCGCTCCCGTCCGCCAGCTCAGCGGGAAGAACCGGTACCACCTCAAGACGGACCCGGTCCCGAGCATCACCACGATGGCTCCGGCGACGAAGAGGACATTCAACTTCTGACCCGGATTGAATTTGTCGGCCTTCTTGATCCGTTGGCGCCCGAATGACCACAGCCAGCGGATCTCGGCCGTCGTCCAGAGGTTGCAGCGCCGCACGTCGCGACGCAACCGCGTCCCCCACGGACCCATCAACGAGATGATCAGCGGCACGGGCAGAGCCACCCCCGACCAGGTGTGAATGTCGGCGACCAGGGCCCGGCGCCCGACCAGGCTTTCGACCTGGACGAAATAGAGCGGAAGAGCGGTCGCCATGAGGATGGCGAAAAGGAGCGCCGTGGCCCAGTGGGCGGCTCGCTCCACGCCGTCGAAGCGCAGCAACCGGGCCGCCGCCGGTTCGGAGCCGGCGTGAGCCGGGCCGACCTCTCGCCGGCTACCCGATCGGCTTGTCACCGCGGCCGTTCGAGCTGCCGACCCAGGCATCCAGCGAGTAGCCGTTCTGCTCCCAGTACCCGGGTGTGGCTTCTGTCACCACCCGGATGGCGGACAGCCATTTCAGCGACTTGTAGCCGTACATGGGAGCCACGTACAACCGGACGGGCCCACCGTGCTCGGTCGTGATGGGGGCGCCCAGCATGCGATAGGCGACGATGACGTCGGGGCGCTGCGCCTGGTCGATCGTGAGGCTCTCGGTGTCAGCACCGTCGTAGGATTCGAACTCGAGCCCCCCGGCACTGCCGTGCACGCCGGCCGCCGTCAGCACGTCGGACAGCCTGACTCCTTCCCAGTGGACCTGTGGTACCCGCCACCCGGTCACACATTGGAAGTCCTTCACCAGCGTGGTACTCGGCATCGCCTCGAGGTCGTCCACGGTGAGGTCGAGCGGCTTGTCGACCAGGCCGGTCACCTGGAGCCGGTAACTGGTCCGGGCGATCTGCGGGAACGAATTGGTGATGGTGTAGATGCGGAAGCGGTCACCTCCGGGCAGCAGACCTCCGAGGCCCGAGCCCAGCGCACTCCCGACGACGGCCTGCACGCGAGCGCCGAAGGCGACGCCCAGTGCACCGAGCGCCACCATTCCGACGAACACCCGTCGACCCACCCGCTTCGGGCGATCCGAAGGCAGGGCAGGTACAGAGGACACGCGCCGATGATACGAGCTGGTCCTTGGAAAGAGACGTCAGCAGCGAGGAGTCGGTCAGGCCAGTCCCTGTTGCTTCAGCCAGGTCAGGGCCACGGTCGCCGGCGCCTCCTTCTTCGGTCCGGTGACCAGTAGGTTCAGCTTGGAGATCTGCGCCGTGGTCAGTTTGGCCGACAGGGCATTGAGCGCCTTGCTGACGCCGGCCGAGTTCGTCGACGTCCGGATCACGGGGATGATGTGGTCGGCCGGCTCGAGGTGCTTGTTGTCGGTGAGGGCCACGAAGTTGTTCGACACCACGTTTCCGTCACTGGAGAACAGCTCGACCACTTGGACCTCGCCGTTCTTGAGCGCGGCCACGCTCAGGGGTCCGGCTTCGTCCAGTGACTTGAAGTTGGCGAACTTCAGGCCGTAGACCGACGTGAGACCCAACTGGCACCCGGCGTTCTTGGGGCACTCGGGTGGACCTCCCAAGGTGAGTTTGGAGGCGACGGGCTTCAGGCTCGACAGCGTGGTCAGGTGGTACTTCTTCGCCGTGGCCTTGGTGACCGCGAACACGTTGGTATCGATGGCCGGAGCGGGGTTGAGCACCGTGACCCCGTACTTGGCCAGTTTGGCCTTCAGGGCCGGCACCGCAGTGGCGATGTTGTTGCCGGCGGCCACCACTGTTCCGCCGTTCAGGTAGTCGAGGAGGGTACCGGCGTAGTCCGGCTCGACATCGAGCTGACCCTGTTCCAGGGCGGGGACCACCACCTGGCGGGTGCCCAGGCTCGGCTCGACCTTGACCGTGTAGCCGGCCCTTTGCAGGACGTCGCCGTAGAGGTTGGCCACGATGGCCTGTTCCTCGAAGTTGGTCGAACCGATGATGATGGTCGGCTTCGAGCTGGCCGCCGACGCCGACACCACAGGGAGGGCGCCTATCGACACCACGAGTGCGGCCAGACCGCTCAGGAGCAATCGCTTCAATGACATCTCGTTACCTTTCCCGCGCGCGCTGTTCGTCAACCGCCCTTAACCTAACTGTAATCATGACTTTATAGGTCGAATTTATCAAGCCGTCTGCATGGCCTGGCTGCCGAGGAGCCCTCTTGCCTGGTGCCGCATGGGCAACGGGGTCAGCCAGCGTTGGATGAGGCCCAGTCCCAGGGCGACGATGCCGGCGAGGACGGCGACCAGGATGGCGCCGGCGAACGCCTCGACATTGTCCTGGCTGTTCAGGCCGGAGATGACGAACGTGCCCAAGTCGCTGTAGCTCACGTAGGCGGCCAGGGTGGACGTGGCCACCACCTCGATGGAGGCGGTGCGGACGCCCGCCATCACGAACGGCAGGGCCAGCGGTGCCTCGACACGCCGGAGGACCTGGCCACCCGACAGGCCCATGGCCTTAGCCGCGTCACGCACGTCGGCGTCTACGTTCCGCATGCCCACGTAGGTATTGGTGAGGATGGGCGGCACGGCCAGAATGAACAGGGCGATCCACGAGGCCAGGAACCCGCTCCACGTAAGGGAGATGTTGGGCTGAATGGCCAGCAGGGTGAGCAGGGCCAGTGTGGGGACCGCCCGGAAGGCGTTGGCCGCGTTGACGGCCACCAAGCCGCCCCGGCCGGTGTGGCCCAAGATCACTCCGAGGCCTCCGCCGACGAGCAGCGCGCCGATCACCACGGCGACGGACAGCTTGGCCTGGTTGTAGAAGAGCTGGAGGATGCCGTTCGACCCCGTCCAGTTGGCTGCAGTGGTGAACCAGTCGAAGACGGCCGCGATGAAGTGCATCTCAGGCCGCCCCTCGGACCCGTCGTCCCGAGCGTGCCCACGGCAGGGTCACCCGCTCGACCAGCACCAAGAGCAGATCGGCGATGGCGGCCAGGACGACCGACAGGACCAGGCCGACGATGATGGGGGTGTAGTACTGGGCGGTGAAGCCGTAGGTGATCAACTGGCCGAGACCGCCCAGCCCGATGAGGGCGGTGACGGTGACCAGGCCGATCACGGTGGAGGTGGCCACGCGCAACCCGGCGAAGATGTAGGGGAGGGCCAGGGGGAAGTCCACCTTGACCAGGGCGGCTGCCGGTGAGTAGCCCATGGCTCGCGCCGCCTGGCGGGCATCGTCGGGCACGGCGTTGAGGCCGGCGACCGTGTTCCAGATGAGGATAAGCAGGGTGTAGCCGACCAAGGCGAACTCGGCTGTTGTATAGGAGGCCACGTATCCGGTGATCGGGCCGAGGATGGCGAAGAGGGCCAGCGACGGGATGATGTAGAGCGCACTGGCGATCCCGAACACCGGGGGGCGGACGAGTCGGAACCGCCAGGCCAGCAGGGACAGGGGCAACGAGATGGCCAGCCCGATCCCTACGGCGATCAGCGTCAGCTCGATGTGCTGGACGAGGTCGGAGCCGATCTGGTTCCAGTTGCCGGTCACGTAGTCCCAGCGGAAGAACGGCTCGGCAGCCAGCATTCGCCGAGGTTACCGGGCCGGGTCGCCATCGCGTCGGACGAGCGAAGTCGAGTACCTGGACCGACGCCGGTCGATAACGTGGCATTCCTATGATCACGTTGGACGCCGTGTCCAAACGGTATGGCTCACGTGAGGTGGCGGTGGCTGACCTCAGCCTGACTGTTGCCGACGGAGAGCTGTGCATACTCATCGGCCCGTCGGGCTGCGGCAAGACGACGACGCTGCGCATGATCAACCGGCTGATCGAGCCCACCGGTGGCCGCATCCTGATCGATGACAAGAACGTGTTGACCATGAACCCGGTGACGTTGCGCCGGGGGATCGGGTACGTCATCCAACAGGGCGGCCTGTTCCCGCACCGTCGGATCTTCGACAACGTGGCCACCGTTCCCCGCCTGCTCGGCTGGGACAAGGAGCGAGTACACAAGCGGGTCGTCGAGCTGCTGGAGCTGGTCGGCCTCGATCCTGGGGACTACGGCCGCCGATTCCCCCACGAGCTCTCCGGGGGAGAGCGACAGCGGGTGGGTGTGGCCCGGGCGCTGGGCGCCGACCCGCCCGTGCTGTTGATGGACGAGCCGTTTGCCGCCGTCGACCCGGTCACCCGGCAACGCCTGCAGAACCAGTTCCTCGACCTGCAAGCCGAGCTGAACAAGACCATTGTCTTTGTGACCCATGACCTCGAAGAAGCGGCCAAGCTCGGTGACCGCATCGCCGTCCTGTCAAAGGGGGGCGTGCTCGAGCAGTACGACACGCCCGAAGAGATCCTCGGTCATCCTGCCACCGACTTCGTCGCTGACTTCGTCGGCTCCGATCGCGGGGTTCGCCGATTGGCCGTCGTGCACATCGGTGTTGACGACCTGTACCACCCGCCGGTGGTCGGGCCCGACTCCACCATGGCTGAAGCCCGGGCGAGCGCCGGTGCCGACCGCGGTGCAGATGGAGCGGGCAACGACAGCCGGTGGGCCGTCGTGGTGGGGCCGGACGGCGTCATGCGTGGCTGGGTCCCGCTCGATCCCGGCCTCGACGGCGACGTGGTCGATCGGCTGACCCGGTTCGCCGTCGAGGTCCCATTGGGAAGCTCCATGCGAACGGCCCTGGCCGAGATGCTCCAGCGCGATGTCAGTTGGATCCCGGTGGCCGAGCATGGTCGCTACCTCGGGGTGCTCACCCCCGACGGGTTGCACGCGGCAATGCGACGTTCGGTTGGAGGCAAAGCCGTCGAGTCGTGATCTGCCCGACCGGACGACGTTACCGGCGACGCCGGGTTAGGTGTCGATGATGTTGGTGATGAACTCGCTGCCCGAGACGGCCTGTGCCGATCCGCCGACCCTCCCGGCCAGGACCTCGTCACTCAGCTCGCCGCTCTGCACCGGAGGAAGGACGATCGGGAGCCGGTTGTACCCGGCTTCGATGATGTCGACGGTGATGCCCTCGGGAACATCCAGGCCCGTCTTCGCCGTGATTGCCGTGGTCATCGGGGCGGCGGCCATGCTGTTGTCCTTCCGGGTCCTGGTTCGCCGACAGGATGCCGTCCGGCAGGCCAACGGCCAGGTCGTCGGCCTGGGGGTGCAGATCCTCGGTGCCGTGCCGAAGCTACGCGTCGCTCATGCCGAGCGCCGGGCCTTCGCCGTCTGGGTGGAGAAATTCGCCGTCCTCAAGCGGGAGTCGACTCGGGCCGGCCGAACGTTGGCCGTCCTCGCCAGCTTCATCGCCGCCTGGGTTCCGCTGGCCACGGCATTGGTGTTCATCGGGACCGCCACCCTGCCGGCCCACTCGGTGTCTCCCGGGTCCCTCCTGGCCTTCAACACGTCGTTCACCGAAGTGGTGGCCAGCATGGTCATCCTCAGCATCTCGGTGAGCGTGCTGGCCGCCGCAGTGCCGTATTACACGCGCCTGCGCCCGATCTTCGAGACGGCCGTCGAGACGGCAGAGGTGAAATCGGACCCAGGAGTCGTGCGGGGGGCCATCGACGTGAGCCATGTGAGCTACCACTACGACGGGAACGACCCGCTGGTGCTCGACGACGTCAGCTTCTCGGTGACGCCGGGCGAGCTGGTGGCCATCGTCGGACCCTCGGGCTCGGGCAAGTCGACGCTGCTGCGGTTGCTGTTGGGCTTCGACCATCCCGTGGTCGGGACCATCAGCTACGACCAACAGGACCTCTCTGGACTCGATGTCCGCGCTGTCCGTCGGCAGTGCGGTGTGGTGGTCCAAGGGGCGCAAATGACCCCCGATGATGTGTTCCACAACATCATCGGCACCAGGAACCTCACCATGGACGACGCCTGGGT
>JAUTXB010000245.1 GCA_030838245.1 Acidimicrobiaceae bacterium | reverse complement strand
CAGCCAGGGAGGCCACGGCCGCATCGAGCTCGTCATGGGGGACGACGGAGGTAACGAACCCGATACGGTCGGCTTCGGCCGCGTCCACCACCCGACTGGTCATCATCAACTCGAGTGCCTTCTTCGGCGGCATGGAGCGCACCAGGGGAACGGTCACCATGTAGGGCCAGAGACCCACATTCAGCTCCGGTGCGCCGAACCGGGCCCGCTCGGATGCGACCACCAGGTCACAGGCCAGGGCCAAGCCCATGCCACCGGCCATGGCCCACCCCTGGACCCGGGCGATGGTGGGCTTGCCCAGGTGCCACATCTCCTCGAACAACGAGGCCATCCATCCCCGGGCATCGTGATGGTCGAGAAAGCCGTCGGTCCCTCCACCGGCACCCGCCGGGGCCATGCCCGACAGGTCGGCACCGGCACAGAAGGCCTGATCGCCCGCCCCGGCCAGCACGACCACCCGCACTGCCGGGTCGTCCTTGGCTGCGGCGAGCTCCCGGCGGAGCCCGGCGATGACGTCCCACGTCACTGCGTTGCGACGCTCGGGCCGGTTGATGGTGAGGGTGAGCACGCCACCATGGCGCTCGGCCACGAGGTCGGATTGGGCCGATGGGTCCTGGGTCACCGCACGACGCTATCCCGTCGGGCACGGGCGTTCGCACCAACGAGACACCGAGCTGACACCGGCGAGACACCGGCGGGGCTGCGAGCGGCTCACCCCTCGGACCCGCACTACCGTGTCCCCATTCCGACCGCCGCGCTCGTCTCGTTTCGCCTTGGGGGCTCCGACGGGGTCGCGGTCGAGGCCACCAAATGGGCGGGCGCCCTGGGCACGCTCGGCTACCGGGTCTACTCAGTGGCGGGCGAGGGGCCGGTGGACCGACTGCTGCCCGGCCTGTCCATCGGGGCCGACTCGCCACCCACCTACCGGGAAGTGTCCGACGCGCTGGACGGAGCAGACCTGGTGGTGGTGGAGAACCTGTGCTCCCTCCCGCTCAACCCGGCCGCGGCCGACCTGGTGGCTCGGGCCCTGGCCGGTCGACCGGCAGTCCTGCACCATCACGACCTTCCCTGGCAGCGACCTCAATTCGTCGACGCACCCCCGCCCCCCGACGATCCTCGATGGTCGCACGTGACCATCAACGAGCTGAGCCGAACAGAGCTGGGGGCTCGGGGCATCACCGCCACCACCGTGTACAACGCGTTCGACACGAAGCGAGGCCGTGGCGGGAGCCCCGTTGCTGGCGTGGCCGCTGACGAGCAGGGATCAGACACAGTCCGGAACGCGGTCCGCCGGCGTCTCGGGATCGACGCCGACGCACGGTTGGTGCTGCAACCGACCCGGGCCATCCCTCGGAAAAACGTGGCCGCCGGCGTCGCCCTGTCGGAGTTCCTGGGCGCCACCTATTGGTTGCTCGGGCCGGCCGAGGACGGGTACGGGCCCGAGACGGCCCGGCTGCTCGAGGCCAGTCGGGCTCCGGTGATCTTCGGCTGGAGCGACCCGTCCGCGTCCCGGGTCAGCGATGCCTATGCCGCCTGTGATGTGGTCGCCCTCCCCTCGACCTGGGAAGGGTTCGGGAACCCGACCATCGAATCGGCCATCCACCGGCGTCCGCTGGCCATCGGGCCCTATCCGGTGGCCGCCGAACTGGCCGCCTTCGGGTTTCGTTGGTTCCCGGTAGACCGCCCGGCGGCACTCGACGCCTGGCTGTCGACCCCCGATCCGACGCTGCTCGACCACAATGCCGCCGTCGCCGATGCGCACTTCTCGCTGCGCGATCTCCCCGATCGGATCAGCCGGGTCATACCGGGCCGATAAGGCACGGCAGGCGGCCAGAGATCGGGCAATTCGGAGGCAGGAGTAGCATGACCGGAATGACGGCGCTGGCTACCGACACCAGGGACGACGGTCCCGGCCCCAGACGATCAGCGTCCGCCACCGGGCGGCGGCTGAGTGCGGGCGAGCGGCGGGACCAGCTCTTCGACGTAGCCCTCTCCCTCTTTGCCGAGCGGGGCTACGCGGCCACCACCATGGACGACATCGCCGAGGCGGCCGGGGTGACCAAGCCACTCGTCTACCAGCACTTCGACTCCAAGCGGGCGCTCTACCTCGAGTTGATGGAGTTCGTGTCCCGCAAGGTCATCGACGCCATCTCCCATTCAACCGCCCAGGCCGACGGACCGCGCCAACAAGTCGAGCTGGGCTTCGCCGCCTACTTCGAGCTGGTGGTCGGGAACGAGGACGCCTTCCGGCTGCTCTATGGTCGAGATGCGCCCGATGACCCCGAGCTGGGTGACGCACTTCGTCGGGTGGAAGATGCCATCGCCGAGGCCATCGACCCGCTCATCGATGCCGGCCTCGATCCCGAGCACCGCCTCCTGCTGGCCTATGCCGTCGTTGGCATGGCCGAAGGTGCCAGCCGGCACTGGATGGCCGGCCGTGGCGCACGGGACCGCGCCGCCGATGACGCGAACACGGAAGGCACGCCCCGAGATGGCGCCGAGGACTCGGCGGCCACGAGCCTCGATGCCGGGCTCCTGGCCATCCGGTTGGCCGACCTGGCCTGGGCCGGCCTGCGCCAAGTCCACCGGGTCTGACCGAGGCCTCTAGGGCTCAGCACCTGACCGCGGCCGTCGGTCCTCCCCTCTCAGGCCGTCACGGTGCCTTGCACGACCGGCGCGCCGGTCGGTTGTAATACGCCGCCCGAGCGCTCCGCAGTGATGGCGAACGAAGACACCGGTGTCATGGGGTTGACGCTGAATGCGGTCACAGCCGGGTCGGGGCCCAGGAGCCCCAGCGAGATCATCTGCCCGTCGATCTGACCCCACAATTGGTACGTCTTGCCCGTGGGGAGCGCCGAGAGGTCCTGAGGTATCAGGTACGCGGCGCCCGACGACGTGAGAGCCACCGTCACTGAGGTGCCGTTGGCTGCGGTCCCTCCTGAGGGCACAAGCTTCACCCGTTTGGTGGACGGCTGCTCCAGCGCGCTCTGGACGGCGCCTGACAGCCCCGGCTTCGTAGCCGCCGATTGCAGGTGGCTGACCTGATCGTTCAGATGGGAGACCTGCACGCCGAGGAGCACGGCCAATACGGCGGCGGCCGTGGCCACCAGGGTGATCCCCCCGGTGACCAGGCGGTGGCGGCGGCTCTGGTCCAATGGCGCAACGGAAGCGACCGCGTCGGGGCCCGCTGCCGTGCGCTCACCGTCCTTGTCGGCGAGCACGTCGTGAGTGCCCGGTGGGCGCTCCAGGCGGGCGGCGAGCTTCTCCCAGGCCGGGCTGGCCGGGCTGTCGAGCCGCTCGGCGATCCGGTTCCACAGCTCAGCGGGAGCCTCGGCTCCGGAATTGGCCAGGAGGCCCGCGACCTCACGGTGACGGGCTAACTCGGCTGAACAGCGAGGGCAGTCCCGGAGGTGCGCCTCGATCAGGGCCGTCTCGTCGGGCTCGAGCGCGTCGAGAGCGTAGGCACCGAGAAGCTCCGCCAGCTCCTCATGGGGCACGTTGCTCTCTGATCTCGTCACGGATTCGCTCCTGCCGGCTCCACGCCGCGTTCGGCCAGATTGGCGCGCAACTTCGTCAATCCCGTTCGAATCCGGCTCTTCACGGTTCCCTCTGGTGCCTGCAGCATCGACGCCACCTCTCGATACGTGTGGCCCCCGAAGTAGGCCAGCTCGATCGGCATGCGCATCTCGTCGGGCAGGGCGCTCAGCGACTCCTTGACCTGATCGGCCACGGCCAGATCCCAAACGTGGTGCTCGAGGTCGTATCCGGCGGTGGCCGTCTCCCGCGATGTCCGCTCCTCGCGTCGCTTGCGCGACTCCTCCGACCGGATCATGTCCACCGATTTCCCGTGGGTGCGGGCCAAGAGGAAGGAGCGCAGCGTTCCCCGCTGCGAGTCGAATTTCTCGGGATGCTGCCACAGGTCCAAGAACACCTCCTGGGTGACCTCCTCGGCCGGGGGATCGTGGCGGATGACCCGTCGAGCCAGGGCATAGACGGCTCCGCCGTGACGCCGATAGGCCTCGGCCATGGCCGGCTCGTGCCATCGGGCGATGGCCACCACCAGGTTGGCATCGCTCGCTGTTTCCAGATCGATCATCTCGAACACGTCTTCGGAACTAGCACATGAGCCGGATGGCTGACGGGCTGAATTGTTCGATTGATCGAATCGAGGCGTTCGCGGTGACCGAGCCGGAGCACCGCCGTCCTCCGTGTCGCGGGCACCATCCTCCTCGTTCGTTCCGGTCACGCTGGCCAACATTCCGGTGCGGGAAATTGACCGGTATGCACCCTCCGGCGGTCATCCAGAGCTCACTCAGCGACGAAGAAGAGACATGAGTTTCGACCTCGATACCTACCGCTCAATCTCCTCGAAGCTCGACACCGAGGACATCGACTTCTCCTCGTTTCGCGATGAACCGCTGTCGTCCGACGCCCTCCGCTGCCTCCGGTACATGCACGACATCGAGAACCACACGGTCTGCTATCTCCGGGACATCCTCGTCACCCGGGCGCACAAGGACCCCGACGTCACCTCGTTCCTCACTCTTTGGAATTACGAGGAGTACTGGCACGGCACTGCAATCGCCGAGGTGCTCGCCGCCCACGACGAGGCGGCGGGGACCGGTCGAATCGCCGCACTGCGCCACCGCCTGCCAAAGCGTGACGCCTGGCGCCCCCTGACCTTTCAGCTGGGGTCACTCCTTACCCCTCATCTGACCGCGGTGCACATGACCTGGGGAGCCATCAACGAATGGACCACCCAGGCGGGGTACTCCCGATTGGCCAAGCGCGCCGACCACCCCGTGCTCTCCGACCTGCTTCGACGGATCATGAAACAAGAGGGGAGGCACGTCGACTTCTACGTGGACCAGGCCAAGAGCCGCCTGTCG
>JAUTXB010000098.1 GCA_030838245.1 Acidimicrobiaceae bacterium | reverse complement strand
ATTACCAGCCCTCGCAATTTAGGCTCGACGCTATCGGTTCGGATTGGCAGGCCGCCGCGTTACTGGGAGCCGGGTCCGGGGCGGTTCCACCCCATGGCTTCCTGAGACGGTCATCCAGGCAGCAACTCGTCATCGCGGGAATGTTGCGCGTGCAACTAACGTTGGATTGGGTGTCGGGAAGAGAGGGCATCGCGGTGGTGGCCATACCGACGGAGGAGAGTGCAATGCCGGCTGTAAACGTTGCAGATATCAGTTCGCTTCCCCCGATCGTGGTGCCCGAGGGTGCGGCGGCAATGAGCCGACCTGTGCTGGCCGTCACGACGGCGCCCCAGGGGTTCGAGGGGGATGGCTTCCCCGTGCGCCGGGCCTTTGCCGGGGTCGAGCGCCGTTTCCTGGACCCCTTCGTGCACATGGACCAGATGGGCGAGGTGGAGTACGCGCCGGGCGAACCCAAGGGCACGCCGTGGCATCCCCACCGTGGCTTCGAGACGGTCACCTACATGATCGACGGCACGTTCCGGCACCGCGATTCGATCGGCGGCGGCGGGATCATCACCAACGGCGACACCCAATGGATGACTGCCGGATCGGGCATCTTGCACATCGAGGCTCCGCCCGAGGAGTTAGTGGCCAGCGGCGGCTTGTTCCACGGAGTGCAGCTCTGGGTGAACCTGCCCAAGGCGCAGAAGTGGGTCGACCCGCGCTACCAGGACATCGGAGCCGCCAACATCGCCCTCCTGTCGTCGGCTGATGGCGGCTCAATGGTTCGCCTCATTGCCGGCGACGTTGGTGACCATGCCGGCCCGGGTGCGACCTATTCGCCCATGACCATGTTGCACGCCACCGTGCAACCGGGTTCCCGGCTGATCCTCCCGTGGCGCCGCGACTTCAACGCGCTGGTCTACGTCCTGGCCGGACAGGGGACTGTGGGCGACGAGCATCGACCGGTCCATACCGGCCAGCTGGCCGTTCTCGGCGACGGAGGAACGATCACCGTGACCGCCGATGCCGCCCAGGAGTCCCGGTCGCCCCAGCTCGACGTGCTCGTCCTCGGGGGTCGACCGATCGGCGAGCCCGTCTACGCCTACGGGCCGTTCGTGATGAACACCAAGGACGAGGTGGCCCAAGCCTTCGAGGACTACCAGGCCGGTCGGCTGGGAACGATCCCGGCCGAGCACGCCCCTCGCTGACCGACCGGCGTCGGCTCGGCCCCTCAGGCCGCGCAGGCAGTCACGAAGGCCGCCGCTCCAGCCGACCAGGTGCGGTCGAGATCGGAGTCAGGAAGGAAACGGTTGTCGAGCTCCAAGATGACCATCCCGTGGGCGAACGCCCATAGGGCCTGGGCCAGATAGGGCTCACCGGTGGCCAGGTAGAAGGGCTCGCCGGCCCAATCCTCGAGGCCGGCGGCCATGTCCTGGCGTCGGAGCGGGGTCCTGGTAGCCAGCCGGTACAAGTTGGGATGGGCGAGGGCGTGGGACCGGTAGGCGACCAGGAGCGCGGCCACCGCGTCGCCGGTCTCGGCTCCGGCGACCGCCTCGTGCAACGCCGTTCCCAGCTCGACCATGGCGTCTTCGATCATGGCCAGCTCCACCGCCGGCTTGCCGGGAAAGTGCTTGTAGATGGAGGGCGCCCGGATGCCGAGCTCGTCGCCCAATCGGCGCATGGTCAGCGCGTCCGGGCCCTCGGACTCGAGGAGCCGGTGCGCGGCTCTTACCACCTGTATCGCCCGTGGCGACCGCACCGTTGCCGGTGGGGCCGCCGGGTAGCTGGAATTGGTCACGCGGCGGAGGCGAGCACGAAGACCGGGTGCTTGGCGGCGATCGACCTGATCTCCTCGTCGGTGGAGTTGGCGTCGATCCCGTCGAAGAAGACGCCAACCTCGGCCTTCCAGCGGCGGAGGTAGGCCCGGAGGATGTCGACCTTGGCGTCGTCGGGCAGCTCGGCGGCCACCCACGCTTGGCGACGGCGACCGACCAGGAGGTCCAAGCGACCGCCGGCGGCCCTGACGTTGCGGACCCACTGGCCGTTGCCGCGGGCCGAGACGAGGTACTGGCGGCCGTCCAGATCGAGAAGGTTGACCGGAGTCCGGTGGGGCTGGCCGGTGGTGCGGCCCTTGACCTCGAGGACCCGGCTGCCCCAGATGCTGATACCGGCGCGGGTGAGACCGGCCACCGCCCGGTTGAACACGTGCTGGGTAAACCATCCGGGCTTGCGATAGTGCGGGACGGGCGTGTCGGGCGAATCCTGATGCGAGGGTGTTGACGGCATGGTGACCTCCTGGCTAACGCTGTTAGTCCAGAGTAGCTAACAGCGTTAGCCTTGTCAAGAGGCAGCACTGTCAAGAGGCAGCACTGTCAACAGGCAGCACTGTCAACAGGCCAAGAGCCGCAACTGCCGCTCAGCCCCGCCGCTCATGCCGCGACGGGGGCGCCCTCCAAGATTGTGACGTCGTGCCGACCCGCCTTGACCAGGATGAACGCAGCCACTGCCGCCGCGGCCAGGATGATCCCGCCGACCAGGGCTCCGACGGAGTAGCCGTGGACCTGCCCGGCGGCGACGGTGGCAGCCCCCGGGACGTGGGAACCCACGTAGGCCAGGGTGGCCGAGGCGGCCAGGGTGTTCAGCAGCGCAGTGCCGAGGGACCCGCCCACTTGCTGGGTGGTGTTCACCATGGCACTGGCCACCCCGGCGTCGTGATCGCCGACCCCGTGCAGGGCCGTACTGCTCAAGGCCACAAAGGCCAGCCCCATGCCCAGGCTTATGAGGAGCTCCGCCGGTAGGACATGAGCGGCGAACGAGGTGTGCACGCCGATCTGGGTGAGCCAGAACATCCCCAAGGACGCCACGCCGAG
This sequence comes from Acidimicrobiaceae bacterium, assembly GCA_030838245.1. The sequence goes on along the minus strand of JAUTXB010000098.1, from coordinate 1,036 downwards.
ACCGACCGTCATGATCCATCGCGGGCCCACTTTGGGCAGGATCCTGCTGGCCACCGTGGCGGCCACGATGATCCCGGCCGAGAAGGGCAGGAAAGCGAAGCCTGACTTGAGGGCCGAGTAGTGCAGGCTGCCTTGGAAGTAGTAGGTGAGGAACAGGAACATCCCCATTAGGCCCGCCCCGGTCAGGAACGACGCCAGGTAGGAACCGCCACGGGTGCGCTCCAGGATGATCCGCATGGGGAGGAGAGGGTTCTTGCTCCGCAGCTCGATAACCACGAATGCAACCAGCAAGGCCACAGCGATCAGCAGGAAGGTCACCGTCGGCGACGAGGCCCACCCGTCTTGTTCGGCCTTGCTGAAGCCGTAGACCAACGAGACAAGGCCGAGGGTGATGGTCAGGGCGCCGGGAATGTCATAGCTGGTGTTGCCGTGGGCCCTGCTCTCTCGGACCACCGGTATAGCGGCTAGCGCGGTGACGATGGCGATGGGCACGTTGACGAGGAGGCACCAGCGCCAGGAGGCGAATTCGGTGAGCACGCCACCCAGGATCAATCCGATGGCGGCACCGCCACCCGAGATGGCCCCGTAGACGCCGAACGCCGTGGCCCGCTCCTTCACCTCGGTGAAGGTCACGGTTATGAGCGAGAGGGCGGCAGGGGCCAGGAGGGCGGCGAAGGCCCCCTGCAGGGCGCGGGCCCCGAACAACATGCCCGAGCTCACGGCTACGCCGCCCAGGGCCGAAGCGGCGGCGAAGCCGAGCAGTCCGATGATGAACGCCCGCTTCCGGCCGATGTAGTCGGCGATCCGGCCACCGAGCAGGAGCAGTCCGCCGAAGGCCAACGTGTACGCGGTGATGACCCATTGGCGGTTCCCGGTGGAGATATTGAGCGAGTGTTGGGCCGAGGGAAGGGCGATGGTCACGATGGAGGCATCGAGGACCACCATCAGCTGGGCGATGGCCACGATGCCGAGAGCCAGCCACCGTTTGGGGTCGGGTCCGTCGAGCTCAGAGATGGCAGTCGGCGCGTCAAGTAGA
>JAUTXB010000218.1 GCA_030838245.1 Acidimicrobiaceae bacterium | reverse complement strand
CGGGACGGACTTCGCCGGCCTTCTCGCAGGCCTGAAGTAGTAGAGCTACGGCTTCGGTGACCGGCGTATGGGTTTCGTCGTCGACGTCCTTCCCCGCGGCCGTCTGCAAAGCCTCCCCAAGACCGTGCTTGACCCGGGCGAAATCGGCCAGTCGCAGGAGCCACACCCGCAGCGCTTCGAGGGGCGAGTGCTCGGCGATTAGGTCGTGGACTGAGTCCACCACCGACTGCAGTTCCTGTCGGTAGACGGCCAGGATGAGGTCCTCACGCGTCGGGAAATGGCGGTACAGCGTGCCAGCCCCCACGCCCGCGAGCTTGCCGATTGCATTGAGCGAGACGTCTGGGTCATCGGCGAACGCCTTGTAGGCGACGGACAAGATCCGCTCACGGTTGAGGCGTGCGTCGGCACGCATGGTGGCTGGATAGGGCGCGGCCACGATCCTCCTTGCCCATCACGTTGGTCAGCGAACTTCTCTGACAGTATCCCGAATATCGGAGAAGTCTCCGGTGCTAACCCTCACCGTACCCGAGAGAATCGCGAATCGATCGAGCGATACCTCGGCGCCTGGGCATGGCCGGGCCATAGAGAACGCCGATCTGAATCACCTGATCGAAGGGCCGACCCCGTTTCGCGCACCGTCCTGGTCCGTGGGCCTTGGGTCACACCACACGAACTGGGCTCTCTTCGTCGAAGGCAGCGCTTTCGATTGCGTGCTGGCCCGATGAGCACGCGAACTTGCAAAGGACCAAGGGCAATCCCGCGAGCCAGGTCACGATCGTGGCGACGACCTCTGGATCGGGTTCTGAACCGGCGCCCGCGGTTCGAACAGCCGAATGTTCTGGAGGCGAAGGGACTCGAACCTGGGCTTCCTACCTCGGACCTCTTTGTTTGCGAAGGTAGAGTCCTCCGGAACTCTGGTTCCCGCCTGGCCCGTACACAACGAGCAACCAACCCATGGACCTACGAGACAACCCCGATGACGAGGCCTTCCGCAAGGAGGTGCGCGCCTGGATGACCGACAACGTGGTCGGGGAGTTCGCCGCGCTCGGCGGCCGCGGAGGATCGGGAGACGAGACCTATGGGTTCGAGACCCGCCTGCGCTGGGAGAAGGTGCTGGCCGACGCCGGGTGGACGGGCCTGGGCTGGCCCACCGAGTACGGAGGCCGGGGGGCGTCCATCGCCCACCAGGTCATCTTCAACGAGGAGTACGTGAAGGCCAAGGCGCCCGGCCGGGTCAACGTGATGGGGGAGGGGCTGATCGCCCCCACCATCATCCACTACGGCACCGCCGAGCAGAAGGAACGCTTCCTCCCGGCCATTCGCAACGGCACCGAGCTGTGGTGCCAGGGGTATTCCGAGCCCAACGCCGGGAGCGACCTGGCCAACGTGTCGACCAAGGCCGTCTTGGACGGGGACGAGTGGGTGGTCACCGGCCAAAAGGTGTGGACCTCACTGGCCCACACGGCCGACTGGTGCTTTGTTGTCTGCCGGTCCGAGCCCGGGTCGATGCGGCACAAGGGCCTGTCGTACCTGCTCGTCCCCATGGACCAGCCGGGCATCGAGGTACGCCCCATCACCCAGCTCACCCGGACCTCGGAGTTCAACGAGGTGTTCTTCGACGGTGCCCGAACCGCCAAAGAGAACGTGCTGGGCGAGGTAGGAGACGGGTGGCGCGTGGCCCTCGCCACCCTGGCCTTCGAACGCGGCGTCGCCCTTCTCGGGCACCAGCTGACGTTCCGCCGCGAGCTCGACCACCTCGTTGAGCTGGCCCGGGAGAACGGCAAGGCCGCCGACCCGGTCGTACGCCAGCGTCTGGCCCGTGCCTACGCCGAGCTCGAGATCCTGCGGTACAACACGCTGCGGAGCCTGTCCAACATCGACGGCCCGGTGGCGCCGCCGGAGGCATCGATCATCAAGCTGTACTGGGCCACTTGGCACCGAGCCTTGGGTGAGCTGGCCATGGACATCGTCGGCCCGGCGTCGATGGTGGCTCAGGACTTCCCTTACGAGCTCGACGAGATGCAGCGCTCGTTCCTGTTCAGCCGGTCCGAGACCATCTACGGCGGCTCCATCGAGATCCAGAAGAACATCATCGGCGAGCGCGTGCTGGGGCTCCCGCCCGAGCCCAAGCCCGACGCAACGCCCAGGCCCAAGCCAACCGCATCCACGTCCGAACCCAAGCCCACAGGGGAGTCCCGATGACCGACGTTGCCAGTACGGGCAGCACCGATGACGACACGGCGACCACGGCGCCGATGCCACCCACGCCGCCCCCCGGGCACAGCCTGCTCGAAGGGAAGATCGTGGTGATCACCGCGGCCGCCGGTACCGGCATCGGGTTCGCCACGGCCAAACGCTGCATCGAGGAGGGGGCCACCGTGGTGGTGTCCGACGCCCACGAGCGGCGGCTGGGGGAGACGGCCGATCAGCTGGCCGAGCTGGCCGGCGGCAACCGCCCACTGGCCCTCCGTTGCGACGTGACCGACGAGGCCCAGGTCCAACACCTCTACGACGCCACCGTCGAGGCCCACGGGCGCTTCGACGTGGCCGTCAACAACGCCGGCCTGGGTGGGCAGGCCGACATCGTGGAGATGACCGACGAGCAATGGTCCAAGGTGCTCGACATCACCCTCACCGGCACCTTCCGGTGCATGCGCGCCGCCCTCGGCCATCTCTACGTGCTGGGCAGCGGGGTGATCGTCAACAACGCCTCGGTCCTCGGCTGGAGAGCCCAGGCCGGCCAGGCCCACTACGCCGCGGCCAAGGCCGGGGTCATGGCCCTCACCCGGTGCAGCGCGGTGGAGGCCGCCCCCTACAACGTCCGGGTCAACGCCGTCTCGCCCAGCCTGGCCCATCACCCCTTCTTGAACAAGGTGATGTCCGACGAGGAGCTCGACGAGCTCAGCCGCAAGGAGCTCCTCGGGCGGGCGGCCGAGACCTGGGAGGTGGCCAACGTGATCGTCTTCCTGGCCAGCCAGTACGCCACCTTCATGACCGGCGAGGTCGTCTCGGTGTCGAGCCAGCACCCGTGAGCCGGCGACCATCCCGGTCAGTACCTCGCCGATGAAGCCGAGATGCGTATCCCTGGTCGTGGTCGTCACCGCGCTACTCCGACCTCTGCAACCCGAACCGGCGGCATTTCACCCCACCCCTGCCGGACAGAAGGCGATCGCCAGCCACGTCGAATCGGTGGTGGCCAAGCTCTTCAAGTAGTGGGGCCCGCCAGGAGGATGCGGTGACCAGCGGGTCCGGCCACACAGATCGGTTCGCCGGGGACCCTGGACTACCCTGACTGGGTGTCAATCCTCATTGATCCGCGTGGTGACCTTCAATGGGAGACCATTCCCGGCCTGGTGGAGGACGCAGCCGCCCGATTCGGCGAGACCGAAGCCGTGGTCGACCCGTATGGACCCGACGGCACCACCCTCCGGCTGACCTTCGACCAGCTGGCCGAAGATGTCGCCGCCGCTTCCCGGGCCCTGATCGCCAATGGGATCGAGCGCGGGGATCGGGTGGCCATCTGGGCGCCCAACAGCGCGGCCTGGGTAGTGGCCGCCCTGGGCGTGGTCGGCGCCGGGGCCGTCCTCGTGCCCCTCAATACCCGGTTCAAAGGGGGCGAGGCGGCCTACATCCTCCAGTCATCGGGGGCCAAGGTCCTCTTCACCGTGGAGGGGTTCTTGGGCATCGACTACCCGGCCATGCTGGCCGCGACGGTGGCCGAGGGGAACCCGTTGCCCGACCTCGAGCGGGTCGTCCTCCTGCACGGGCGCAACCAGGCTGACGACCCTGGGTCGCCCCGGAACCGCAAGGGTGACCCGGTCATCCAGTGGTCGGACTTCGTCCAGGAAGGCACCGCCGTTCCCGAGGACGTCGCCGCCGGACGGACGGCGTCGATAGCCGGTGGCGACCTGTCCGACCTCATCTACACCTCGGGCACCACCGGTCGCCCCAAGGGGGTGATGTCGACCCACGCGCAGACCCTGCGTTGCTTCGCCACCTGGGCCGAGGTGACCGGCCTGGACAAGGGCGACCGGTACTTGGTCGTCAACCCGTTCTTCCACACCTTCGGCTACAAGGCGGGCGTCCTCACCTGCCTGATGCGGGGGGCAACCATCGTGGCCGAGCCGGTGTTCGACGTAGACGTCGTGCTGTCGCGGATTGCCTCCGAGCGCATCACGGTGCTGCCCGGACCTCCCACCATCTACCAGTCGCTCTTCGACCACCCCGACGCCAAGGCTGCGGACCTGTCCTCGCTGCGCCTGGCCGTCCTGGGTGCCTCGGTGGTCCCGGTGGAGCTGATCCGGCGGATGCAGTCCGAGCTCGGGATCGAGACGATTCTCACCGCCTACGGACTGACCGAGGGGACCGGGGTGGTGTCGATGTGCCGGCGAGGGGACAGTGCCGAGATCATCGCCGGGACGTCGGGACGGGCCATCCCCGACGTCGAGGTCCTCATCGTCGACTCCGACAACCACGAGGTGGCTCGGGGCGAGCCCGGGGAGATCCTGGTCCGGGGCTACACCCTCATGTCGGGCTACTGGAACGCGCCCGAGCTGACGGAGGAGGCCATCGACGCCCAGGGATGGCTGCACACCGGCGACGTGGGCACCATGGACGAGCACGGCAACATCGACATCACCGACCGGAAGAAGGACATGTACGTGAGCGGCGGCTTCAACGCCTACCCGGCCGAGATCGAGGCCGTGCTCCATGACCACCCCGGTGTGGACCAGGTGGCGGTCATCGGCGTCCCCGACGAGCGCCTGGGCGAGGTGGGATGCGCGTTCGTGGTGGTGGCACCGGGGGCGTCGGGCGACGACGTGGCCTCGGGCCTGGCCGACTGGTCTCGGGAACGGCTGGCCAACTACAAGGTGCCCCGCCTGGTGCGGGTGGTCGACGCCCTGCCCATGAACGCAGCCGGCAAGGTGTTGAAACGAGAGCTCCGCGCCCAGTTCGCAAAGGGGTGACCGCGGCCCGGAGCGCGAGTGCTCCCGCATCTGGACTATGTGCCCGTACGAAGATCCCGGATCGACCTGGGGACCGAGAATTGATATCACATTCGAGAATTGATATCACCATAAGTGCATGAGGCAGCTGCTCCTCAGAGTGCCCGAAGAGATCCACCGACGGCTGGCGGCGCGAGCGGAGCGGGACGGGCGGAGTGTGAACTCCTTGGCAACTGAGATCCTCGACGCGGCTGTGGACGCCGACGAAGGTGACCGCAGAGCGAGGCTGCGGGCGAGGGCAGCGACACTGGGGATGCTCCATACGACGCCGGCCAAGCCAGTGAGTGCGCAGCGCCGTCGAATCATCACTTCAACCAGAGGCATCGGACCCGTTGTCGACCGCCTGCTTGATGACGAGCGTGAGCGAGCTTGATCGCATTTCTCGACTCCTCGATGCTGGCCCGTGCCAATTTGAGCGACGAGACCGGGCACGGTGAGGCTGTGGCCATGTTGGAGTACCCAGAGATCGCCTTGATCACGGCGACGTGGAGCCGCATGGAAGTTTCGGGCGCCCTGGTGCGTGCCGCCCGATCCGGGCCCTGGTGACGAGGGCGGTCTTCTTCCCCTGCTCGATGCCGACCTGGCCATCGACGGCCCCGTCACCGTGATTGCCGCCGATCGAGAAGAGGTCGAGATGCAAGCATTGGGACTGGTACGTGAGCACGCGATCCGCGCAATGGATGCGTGGCACCTCGCCACTGCCAGGATCGTTCTGCCCGGCCTCGTCGAGCCAGGTGAAGAGGTCGGCTTTGTCACACGCGACGAAGCACAGTCTGCGGTGGCGACGGCGACCGGCTTGCGAGCCCTCTGAGCTACGGGGGAGCCTGGTCCGAACGATCATGATCGCGCTGCACGCAAGCGCCACAGGAGACGAGCCAATGGCACTTGAACCGATCGGCCTACTGCATCCGGGCGAGATGGGCGCAGGAGTGGGCGCAGTGTTGGTCGACGCCGGACACACGGTCAACTGGGCCTCGTCCGGGAGGAGCCCAGCGTCCGTCCGCCGTGCGGAATCTGCGGGGCTGGTCGATCTCGGCACAGTCGAAGAGATGACCCGCAGCTGCGAGCTCATGATCTCGATTTGCCCTCCCGCCAACGCCGTCGACGTTGCCAGACAGGTGGCCGGCTTCGGAGGGCTGTACATCGATGCCAATGCCATCGCTCCCCCCACGGCGCAACAGGTGGCGCAGTTGATCGAGGCCGGGGGAGGGCGCCCGGTCGACGGCGGGATCATCGGTGGACCGCCATCGACGACGATGGAGACCCACCTCTATCTGTCGGGTCCGTCGGCCCAGGAGGCGAGCGCGGTGTTCGCCGGGACGACCGTCAAAGCCCACGTGCTGGGCGCCGATCCGACAGCGGCCTCGGCCATCAAGATGTGCTACGCCGCCTGGACGAAAGGCACGACGGCCCTGCTGTTGGACATCCGCGCTCTGGCCGTTGCTTTGGGAATCGAAGGGCCCCTCTTGGGCGAGTGGCAGCAATCGATGCCCGAGCTGGCCTCGCGCAGCCTGACCGCCGGTCGACAGGCGGCGACCAAGGGATGGCGTTGGGTGGGCGAGATGCAAGAGATCGCGGCCACGTTCCGATCGGTCGGATTGCCCGACGGGTTCCATCTGGCTGCAGCAGAGATCTACAACCGCGTTGATCGCGACGAGCAGGCCGCCGCCGATGCCACGACGCTCAGGTCGATCCTCGAGGCACTTAACGGTTGATCGGGCCGATGCTCGTCGGCCGCCAGGCGCAGCTGAGAGACACGCTCGGCCGAGACATACGTGCCCGATCAGCAAGTGGACGGCGCCCAAGCCGCCAAGTACATTCCTGACCGACGCGCTCCGGTTGTCGGTTCCTGCGCAGTACGAGGAGGGTCATCTGTGCCGAATCGACCGAACAGCCGAACACGTCGGTGCAAGCCGACTCCTCGCCAGGCGCGCCGGGTCGGTGCGGCGGCAATCGC
>JAUTXB010000213.1 GCA_030838245.1 Acidimicrobiaceae bacterium | reverse complement strand
TCAAGCCGTCCACCCCATTCGTGCCCGGCCGTGAGCTGGCCGGTGAGGTCGTCTCCCTCGGTGCAGGAGTGACCGGGGTATCGACCGGCGACCGGGTTGTGGTGTTCTCCGGGCTCGGGGCCTTCGCCGAGCAGGTCGCCGTCCCGGCGCTGTCGGTGCTGCCCATGCCCGAGGGCCTGACCTACGCGCAAGCGGCGGCGCTCATCCAGAGCTACGGCACGGCATTGTTCGCCTTGACCCGTCGTACATCGGTGGCCATCGGCGAGTACGTGCTCGTCCTCGGAGCAGGCGGCGGCGTAGGCCTGGCCGTCATCGACGTGGCCCGAGCGCTCGGTGCACGCGTCATCGCTGCCGCGTCGAGCCCGGAGAAGCTGGACGCGGCGCGGGCCATGGGCGCCGAGTCGACCATCGCCTACGAGCACGAGGACCTCAAGGGGCGAGCCCGAGCTCTGTCCGACGGGGGTGTCGACGTGGTGGTGGACCCGGTGGGCGGGGCCCACAGCGAGCAGGCGCTGCGGGCCTTGCGACCCTTCGGCCGGTACTGCGTCATCGGATTTGCCGCCGGGCCCATACCCACGATCCCGCTCAACCACGTGCTGCTCAACAACCGGACCGTGGTGGGCGTCGACTGGGGCGGCTGGATGTTTCGCGATCCCGATGGCAACCAGCAGGTCCTGTCCCAGCTGGCCGACATGGTGGGACAGGGTCGGCTGCACCCGACCGCCCCGACCGAGTTCCCGTTGGCCGATGCCGCAGGCGTGATGTCCGCTCTCATCGACCGATCGGTGGTGGGCAAGGCCGTGCTGGTGCCCTGACCCGTACGGAGCTGACCCGTACCGGGCCGACCCGTACCGAGCCGACCCGTACCGAGGAGACCCTTTAGCCAGCAGACCCTTTAACGAGCAGACATAGTGATGAAGTCCCGGGCCCACGACGCTTCGAAGAAGCGATCGGGACCCCCGGCCATGCCCGGCAGCAACTCCGTGCCGTTGTCGGCGGCGGCCAGACCGTTGCCTGGTGGGTTGTAGGCCACGAACGTGTCCCATGCCGGATTGATATCGAGCTCCATGGCCCGAACCGCACCCGCCCGCACCAGCAGGTCGGCCAGCTGGGGCACGTTGAGGCTCGGGCCCGAGACATAGACCAGGGCGCCACCGGCGGTGACCCCCGCCCCCGAGCGGTAGACCTGGGGAACCCCGCCGAGGGAGGAGCCCCACGTGGCCGTGTCGGACGGGTCGAGGCCGGGCACCGGTGCACCGTTGTCGACCAGCAACGTGAGGTTTTGGCGCACGGCCAGGACATTGGGGGTCATGGTCATGTCCCGGCCCCATTCCCCCACCGTGACCGTCCCGTCCTGACTGATCACCAACGAGGCCGCGCCCGACACCAGCGGGACGATCACCCGACCTTCGGTGAAGTAGCCGCCGTGAGCGTCTTTCATCTGGAAGCCGCCGTTGAACGCGCACACCAGCGTCTGCGCGGCGTCGGGCAGGATGGGCGCCGTGTAGGTCCACGGCCCGTCGCCCGGGCTGATGCTGCCCGAATAGAGATTGCCCTTCAACAGCTTGGTGTCCATCCACGCCACCCCAGCGACCGACACGTTGCCCTCGGCCCGCAGGTTCGTCTGGTACACCGCCGATACCCCGTGAACCGGCCGCCCGGCCGGCTGCCATTGGCCTTCACCCGGCAGCGGCGGGGTGACCAGCGGGTTCAGCGGGGCGGGCGTGGCCAGCGGCACGAGGGGCGGCACCGTGCTGGTCGTGGTGGGAGGCACCGTGGTGGTGGTCGATCCCGGAACGTGTACTGGCTTCGTCGGGGTCGTGCGGTTGGCTGTGGCCGATGGGCTGCTGCAGGCGCTCAGCGCCACCGCCGGCAAGGCGAGCAATGCCACCGCGGTCAGCCATCCTCGGCGAGTGGGCACCGGGCAATGGTACGCGCCCGTCGCGGTTGGTAGGCGCCGGTCGGGATGCTCAGCCGGGAGCGCCGCCGAGCCGCCGAGGCTCATGGTCGACGGGTCGCCCGGCATAGGACCACCCGCTCCACCGGGTCACCACGATGGCCACCACCGGGCCAGTCGGTGGCCGCTCTCGGTACTGCCGGTACTTGGCCTGGAGCAAGCGGATCGGCGCCCGGCAGCGCTCGGGGTCCTCCCAGACCTCACCGAGGCCGTCGGCACGCGCCCACCACAGGTTCGGCCATTCGTCCTCATAGTGATCGACCAATGCCGACACCCGAGGGTTCTCGATGATGTTGGTGATCCGCCGGAGCGGTCGGGAGGACTTGGGCTTGTGGTCGACGGCCAGAAGTACCACGTCGCCGTCGAGGGCGAACGTGAAGGGCACCAGGTGGGGCGAACCAGCGGCGTCGGCCGTGGCCAGCCGGGCCACCCGACCCCGGCCGAAGCGCTCTCGGGCCTCTGCCTCGGTCAGCCGCACCTGCTCACGTTATCGAGGCTGGGCTCCGGGCCACGGATCGCCCGGCCCTCTTTGCCTTGGGTACAGCTCTGCCCTTCGGTGAAGCCCGTTCCCGGTGTCCACCGACCCCCGGCGGACCTTGACGTTGGCGGCCTGGGCTGGCACCATGGAGCCCAACATGTACGGAACACCGACTTCGAGCCTCCTTCTTACCTGACGGCGAACGCCACATAGCGTTCGCCCGCAACCTCCTGTGCCGACTCGGCCAGGAGGTTTTTTGTTGGGCGGATTCCGGTGGCAGTCAGGGACGCTGGGGATCGAAGAGCAAGGGAGCAATGACGATGAGCACAGAGCAGCGAGCATCCACCACGGCCACCGGTCAGCCTCGCTTCGCCCTCCCCTGCGACGTCTCACCCATGCCGTTCGGGCTCTATCGCTCGCACGTGCCCCTGCGCCTCCCCGAGCGCACGTGGCCCGATCGTGAGTTCACCCGGGCGCCGCACTGGGCCAGCGTCGACCTGCGCGACGGTAACCAGGCACTGGTCGATCCCATGGACTCCGAGCGCAAGCTCAAGTTGTTCGAGACCCTGGTGGCCGTGGGCTTCAAGGACATCGAAGTGGGGTTCCCCTCCGCCTCCCAGACCGACTACGACTTCCAGCGCCAGATCATCGAGGAAGGCCTCATCCCCGACGACGTGATCATCCAGGTGCTGGTGCAGTGCCGCGAGGAGCTGATCGAGCGGACCTACCAGTCGCTGGCCGGGGCCCGCCAAGCCATCGTGCACTTATACAACTCGACGTCGGAGTTGCAACGCCGCGTCGTCTTCGGCTTGGACAAGGCCGGAATCGTGGACATCGCCGTCAACGCCGCCCGGCTGTGCAAGAAGTTCGAGTCCACCATCCCCGACACCGACATCCGCTACGAGTACTCGCCAGAGAGCTTTACCGGCACCGAGCCCGAGTTCGCCCTAGAGATATGCGAAGCGGTCATGGAAGTCATCGAGCCGACACCCGAACGCCCGATCATCATCAACCTGCCGGCCACAGTCGAGATGTACACGCCCAACGTCTACGCCGACGTCATCGAGTGGTGCAGCACCAACATCGCCAACCGTGACTCGGTCATCTTGAGCCTGCATCCGCACAACGACCGGGGCACGGCGGTGGCCGCCGCCGAGCTCGCCGTGCTGGCCGGAGCCGACCGGGTAGAGGGAACGCTGTTCGGCAACGGCGAGCGGACCGGCAATGTGGACATCGTCACCCTGGCCATGAACCTCTTCTCCCAGGGCATCGACCCCGCACTCGACTTCGGCGACATCGAGCGGGTGCGCAGGGTGGCCGAGTACGCCACCCGGATGCCTGTCCACCCTCGCCACCCCTACGCCGGGGACCTGGTCTACACGGCGTTCTCCGGGTCCCATCAGGACGCCATCAAGAAGGGGATGGCAGCCATCGGTTCCGACTACGAGCAGTGGGAGGTGCCCTACCTGCCCATCGATCCCAAGCACACGGGACGGACCTACGAGGCCATCATCCAGGTCAACAGTCAGTCGGGCAAGGGCGGCGTGGCCTACGTCATGGACGCCGAACATGGTCTCGATCTCCCGCGCCGCCTGCAGAT
>JAUTXB010000192.1 GCA_030838245.1 Acidimicrobiaceae bacterium | reverse complement strand
CGCCGCCTGGGTCCCCTCTTGGACCGCTTTGAACACGGCCCGGATGGCCACCTCCGTCTTGCCGAACCCGACGTCGCCGCAGACCAGTCGGTCCATGGGCAACGGGCGCTCCATGTCCGCCTTCACGTCCTCGATGGCCCGAAGCTGGTCGGGCGTCTCGACGAACGGGAACGAGGACTCGAGCTCGGCCTGCCAGGGCGTGTCCGGCCCGAAGGGCCGCCCCTCTACCTCCAGGCGCCGCCGGTACAGCTCGACCAGCTCCTGGGCGATCTCGTGGACGGCGGCTCTGGCCTTGGACCGGGCCCGCTGCCACTCGGAGCCCCCCAGGCGGTTGACCGTCGGCGAGTCTCCCCCGGCGTAGGGCGTGAGCAGCTCGATCTGGTCGGTGGGCAGATAGAGCTTGTCGCCGCCCCGGTACTCGAGCAAGAGGTAGTCCCGGGTGGAGCCGCCCATGGTCCGAGTGACCATGCCGCCGTACTTGGCCACCCCGTGTTGGCGATGGACCACGTAGTTCCCCGGGGCCAGGTCGTCAAAGAACCCGTCGACCGGTCGGGCCCGGGTGCGGGCCTGGCGGTGGGGCCGGTGGCGGCCGGTGACGTCGGACTCGGCCAGGACCGCAACCTTGGAGGCGGGAACGATGAACCCCCGGTCGACCGAGGCCACCACGATCTGCGCTCCGGGCCTCGGAGGAGGTTGCTCAGCTCCGGCCTTCGGGGGCAGCTGCTCCGCTCCGGCTCCGTCGTCGTCGACGATGGGGACGGTGACGCCTTCCTCGGCGAGGATGGTGGCCAGCCGGTCAGCCCCCGTCCGGCTCCCTGCACACAGCACCACGGCGAAACCGCCGTCCACCAGGCTCTGGACCTGACCGGCCAGCTTGGCCCCGTCGCCCAGTATGGGCTCCCAGCCGCGGCTCTCGATGGCGGGGACCTCGGGGCCTTCCGCCGTCGGGACCAGCGAGAGCAGGGCCGCGTCGCTCTCGGCCAGGAGACGGTCGAAGGGCACGTGCAACCGGGGGGCTCCCGCCCCCGCCTCCAGGCCCCACGTCGAGGCCAAGGCGTCGGCCAGCGCCGACTCCTCGTCGGCCAGCTCCTCGGCTCGCTGGCGGACCCGCCGGGGCTCGACCACGATGACCACCGCCGTGTCGGGAAGCAGATCGGTGATGATCTCCTCGGACGGCGACAGCCACGGAAGCCACGACTCCATGCCGTCGAACAGGGATCCGTCCGACAACTGCTCCCACTGATGGCGGCCCCACGGGGCGGTGCCCACCAGCGTTGCCGCGACGAGGCGCACGTTCTGGTCGGGCACCAGCTCCCGGCAGCCGAACAGCGAGACCGTGTCCACGGCAACGGTCGACCGCTGGTCGGCCACGTCGAACCGAGTGAGGCGATCCACCTCGTCGCCCCACAGGTCGATCCGGACGGGCTCGTCGTCGGTGGACGGGAAGACGTCGACGATGCCGCCCCGCACGGCCAGCTCGCCGCGGTGCTCGACAAGGGACTCGCGCCGGTAACCCATACCCACCAGCCTTGCCACCAGCTCGTCCACCACCAGCTGATCGCCTTTGGCGATGGTGACCGGGCGGGCCGCGTTGCGCCACGGGCCCAATTGCTGCAAGACGGCCTTGATCGGGGCCACCACAACCGACGGCAACTGGTCGTCGGGCTCGCCGGCCAGTTGCCACAGCAGCTGGAGGCGCCGCCCCATGGTCGAGACCTCGGGGCTCACCCGCTCGAAGGGCAGCGTCTCCCAGGCCGGGAACACCCGCACCCCGTCGGGGCTGAACACGTCGAGGTCGTGGGCCAGCTGCTCGGCCGCCGTGCCCGTCGGCGTGATGACCAGCACGGGGCGACGGCTGGTCAGCCGGATGATGCCGGCCAGGGTGAAGGCCTGGGCCGGGGTGGACACGGCCAGGGTGGCGCCGGACGCGCCGATCACCCGCGCCATGGCGGGTTCGTTGCGGAGGAGGGCGGGAAGCGAGCGGAGGCTCACCTCGTCAGGGTACCGGGGCGGTGACAGGAACGATCGCTCAAGAGAGCGTGTTGAACCGGTTCATGGCCACCTCGATGCCCTCGCTCACGATGGCCTCCACCGAGTCGGCGGCCAGCGCCTCGGCCACCTCGAGGATCGTTCGCTCCGCCTTGCCCGGGCGCTTCAACACGTAGTCGGCGCCGGGCTGGCGCCCGGGGGGCTTCCCGATCCCCACCCGCACCCGGAGGTACCCGTTGCCGTGCAGGTGGTTGTCGATCGACTTCAGGCCGTTGTGACCGGCGCTGCCCCCGCCGAGCTTCAGCTTCACCCGTCCCGCGGGGAGATCGAGCTCGTCGTGCACCACCACCAGCCCGGCCAGGCCCTGGTTCTCGGTCAGGCCGGCTCGGCGGACCAACGGGGCCACGGCCGCCCCCGACTCGTTCACGTAGACGGTGGGGATCGCCAGCATCACCCGGTGGCCGGCGATCTGGACGGTGGCGACCTCGGCGTGGAGGCCCTTCTCGTTCTTCAAGCGGCCCCCGTGGCGCTCGGACAGCAGGGACAGCGCGTCGGCGCCCACGTTGTGCCGAGTGCCGGCGAATTCCGCTCCGGGATTGCCCAGCCCCACCACGAGCAGATCGGCCGGCGACCCGGTCCGGGTGCGAAAGAGGCTCAGCCTTCGCCCTCGCTGCTGGCCTCGGCGCCCTCGGCACCCTCGACACCCTCGACGCCTTCTTCGCCCTCGACGCCTTCTTCCTCGAAGCCCTCTTCGCCCGTGGTGGCCACCCGTGGCGGCTGGCCGACGACGACCGAGACATCGTCATCGATGTCGGCGGTGACCCCGTCGGGCAGCTTGATGTCGGACACCTTCAACGAGGCCCCGATGATCAGCTCCGAGATGTCGATCTCGAGAGACGAGGGGATCGCGGTGGGGATGGCCCGGATGGGCAGGGTGAAGAGCTGCTGGTCGACGACCCCGTCGCCATGGTGCACCTCGATGGCCTCGCCGATGAGGTTGATGGTGACCTCGGCGGCGATGACCTCGTCCCGTCGAACGATCAAGAAGTCGACGTGGGTGACCGTGCCCTTCACCGGGTGCCGCTGAATGTCACGGGCCAGGGTCAGGTAGTTGGTCCCGGCCACATCCAAGGTGAGCAACGTGTTGAGGCTGGCCTCGCCGGACATGGCCGTGCGGAACTCCCTGGCCACCACGGAGACGGGCACCGGGTCGGTGCCGTGGCCGTACACCACGCCGGGGATCTTCCCCTCGTTCCGCAAGCGACGGGTCGCGCTGGTGCCGATGGTTCGGCCGGGCTCGGCGACAAGGGTGGTCTCGGGCATGCGGGAACTCCTCAAGTGATGCTGACAGGGGCGCAGCGCCACCGGTCGCCGACGGGCAGGTCGGAAACGGCCGCTGCTGACGGGCGTACAGCATAGACAGTGGCGGGGGCCTCAAGCGACCCAGCGGCCGAGGAGCCGCCCTAGACCAAGTTGTCCCCGCCGAAGATCTCCGAGACCGACGTGTCCTCGAACACGGCGTCGATGGCGTCGGAGATCAATTTGGCCACCGAGAGCACCTCGAGCTTGTCGAAGCGCCGATCGGGCGGGATGGGCAGGGTGTTGGTCACCACCACCTTGGTCAGCGCCGAGTTCTTCAGCCGGTCGACCGCCGGATCGGACAGCACGGGGTGGGTGGCCATGGCCCACACC
>JAUTXB010000226.1 GCA_030838245.1 Acidimicrobiaceae bacterium | reverse complement strand
GGTAGATCTTCCACGTGGTGTTGAGCATCTGGCCGTTGTAGCTGGTGCGCCACGGGCCGTTCGATGCGACCAGGGTGGCGGCGGGATCAGCAGCCGCTGCCTGTTGCACCGACGGCGAGGAGGCCATGAAGTATCGGACCCCCAGGAGCTGGAGGTGCTCGATCCCGAGGGGCACGTTCAGCCCCCCGTAGGGCAGGCCGACCATGGCGTTCGACGGCGTGGCCGATAGCTCGTTCTGGTTGAGGAAATGGAAGGGCGTGGTGGTGGCCGATTCGAACAGCAGTCCCTCCATCGAGTCGATGCATCCGTTCGTCCAGTACGGCAGCAGCATCAACGCCATGGTGGTGCCGAATCGATTTTCCGACGGGTCGTACTCCCACATGGCCCGCCCACAGCCCTGTGTGGCGCCGACCGATGCCATGGTCTTCATGAGCGACTGGTACTCGGGGTAGTCCGGCTTTTGCTCGTACCCCGAGTAGTTCCACGTGGCCCAGGCGCTGGGCTGGTCGGCACCCACCGTCACCCCGACCCGCGACAGGGCGCTGGCCGGGAGGGCCAGTGGGGGCACCACGGCCACCAAGGCGCCGACCAGGCAGAGCAGTGACCCCACGATGGCCGCCGGCGGACGGGCCGGGGGACGGGGGCGCCGGTACCGGGTGATCCGCATGCCCGGTCGCCAGTCTGGCGGTGTGCTCCCCGCTGACCGCTCGACCGCCTCCACCCAGCGGTCGACCCGGCGCCGTCGCAGCAGCCGGGCCACGCCCGCGGTCACGTCGGCCACCGCCAACCCGGCCAGGAGGTAGAGGCACAGGAACCACAGCGGGAGGAACCGGACGTTGTAGAGCTTTCCCTGGGGATCGAGGCAGACCACTCCGGCGGAGATCCCACCCATCACGGCGATGAACAGGGACACCCGGTTCCGGCGGACGACCATGGCGACCAGGCCGATCACGTCCACGGCCAGGACCCACCGCGCCGATCCCGGGAACAACAGGTGCGGGAAGCCATCGACGTTCAACCACCCCATGTTGGTGGTGTACTGCTGATCGACGAGGAAGGGCACCAGCCACCACGCGGTCAGGGCGATGCCGACCGCGCCCACCACTATCGACCAGAGGAGCCGAGTCGTCCACCGGCGGCCAGCCGCTCGACCTCTGGCGCCGGACAGTAGGGCCCCCCGGAAGTAGTCGCGATCGAGGACCAGAAGCCACACCACCGCTCCGGCGATGGCGAACAGACCGGTGATGAGGTGGCACAGGAGTGCGGCGGCCAAGAGCACCGCGGCCAGGCCCCGCTGCCGGTTGGTGCGCAGCCCGCGCGCCACCACACCCAAGAACACCAGGGCCAGCGACAACCCCAGCGAGTAGGAGTACTCGCCGGCCAAGGTGGACAGGAGGTTCCCGCCGTAGATGGAGAAGCTGGGCTCGAAGAGGAAGGGCAGGGTGGCTGCCGCCAGGCACGCCGGCCCGGGATCTCGGAGGCCGGCCAGGCGCCCGAAGGCCCAGGCGGCGACGGGCAGGGTGATCGTTCCGAGGATGGTGACCAATTTGAAGGCCACGTCGTATGAGACCAGCCCGTTCAGCACCACCGTCAATACGGCGGGCAACGGGAAGTAGAAGGTGTAGACGGGAAATCCGTCGTACCAGTTGGGGTCCCACCCGGTCAGCTGGCCGTGGGCCAGGAGGTTCGACTTCATGAAGGCGGGCAGCATGACGTGGGCGCCGGTGTCGCCTCCCGCCGTCGTCGTGTCGGCCAACAAGAGCGAGGGGTGGAGCTGCCACAGGGCCACGGCGATGACGCCGAGGATCACCACCAGGTTCGTCCAGCCCGCCCACGACCCCGGACCGGTCCACCGTCGCCATCGTGGCGACTTCGGCGCCGACGGGGCACGCACCGGCCGGGCCGAGTGGGTCGCGGGCCGTGGCGGTGAAGTCACCACGTCAACTGATGACGCCGGTGCTCGTGGCCAGGACGGCGATGATCGCCACCAGGTTGAACGAGGCGTGGGCGACGATGTTCATGCCCAGGCGCCCGGTTCGGTAGGCGATGAACGAGAGGATGATCCCGAAGGTGGCCAGCCCCAGGAGCTGGAGCGACTCGGCGTGGGCCAGGCCGAACAGGACCCCGGTGATCACGATGGCGAGGGCCGGACCCACCCATCTGCCGAAGGTGCCGAACAACCGGGACAGGGCCCGCAGGATGAGCCCGCGGAAGAACAGCTCCTCGAAGAACGGTGCGCCCACCACCGTGAAGATGGCGATGACGGCGAAGCCGGCCCCATGGGACGCGCCGGTGAGCTTCTGGCCCGGGGCGCTGAACCGCTGGTTGAAGTTGTGGATGTGGCTCTCGAGTGGGATGTACATGGCCGCGATCAGGTACTGACCGGCCACGCCGATCGGCACCCCGACCAGGTCGATCCATCGGAATCGCAGCCCGAGGTCGCGGACCAGCCGGCGGGTACCCCGCACCCGACTGGCCAGCCACGGGCCGCCGAAGAAGCCGATCCACAGACCCAGCAGCGTCGACACGACGTACCACTCCGGAGGCACGCTCAGGCGGGACACGGCCGAGATGTTGTGCGAGTTGCCGGTGATGGCGGCAGAGATCAGTACGAAGATCGACGCAATGATCTGACCGGCCAAAAAGCCCAGGGCGGCAAAGATCAGCCAGAGCCATGCGTCCCGTCTGATCCGAGGGGCGAAACCGGCGGCCAGCTGCCGATCGAGCGAAACGGCGTGATCGTGGATCTCGACCTCGACGGCGGTGACCGGTGCCGGGTCGATCCCGCTGTCCGTTGGGTGCTGGCTTATTGGGTACTGGCCTGGAGGTGGAGGCCAATAGGGCGGCGGTGGCGGCACCGGGGGCCGGGCTGCTGGTGGCGGGGGCGGCGCCGGTGGTGGTGGCGGGGGTGGCGGTGGTGGGGCCGCCGCACGGGTGACCGGAGCAGCAGGGACGGGGCCAGGTGCTCGAGCTCCCTCCCCGTTCCCGGCGCGCGCATCCGTGTCACCTCCGTCGATCACTCCGATACGTTACCGACCACCGCCTCACCTGCGGTGGCGGGGAAGCGATGCATCAAGGCATGTCGGAGGCGCATAGCATGGTGCGGTGCCTCCGCCCAACCCTGATCAGCCCAGCGGCCCCGGCGGCCCGTCCGGTCCCGGAGGGCCGGGCCAGGGCGCGCCCGGTCAGGGCCGAAACATGCGGCTCATCTACGCCATTGCCATCGTGGCCGTCATTGCCGTCATTGCCGCACCGTCGCTCCTGTCGAAGTCCTCGGCCAAGTCGATCACCTACCAGAGCTACCTGACCCAGGTCCAGGACAAACAGGTCAAGACGGCCCAGATCGACAACTCCTCGGGCACCATCACCGGCACGCTCGACAACGGGACCAGCTACACGGTGTCCGGCCCGAATCCGGTGATCGACTCCGAGTACACCGCCCTCAAGGCGGGCAACGTCAAGTACACCGTGGTCAACCCCAAGCAGAACCCGCTGACGGGCATCCTCATCTACCTGCTCCCGATCATCCTCATCTTGGGCGTGTTCTATTTCATCAGCAGAAGGGCTCAAGGACAGATGGGCAGCATCATGTCGATCGGGCGGTCCAAGGCCAAGCTCTATTCGACCGAGCGACCATCGACCACGTTCGACGACGTGGCCGGTTACGGCGGCGTCAAACTGGAGATCAGCGAGGTCGTCGACTTCCTGAAGACGCCGGCTCGGTTCAAGGACATCGGGGCCCGAATACCCAAGGGCATCCTGCTGGTCGGTCCCCCCGGCACTGGAAAGACGTTGCTGGCCCGGGCCGTGGCTGGTGAAGCCGGCGTCCCGTTCATGTCGGTGAGCGGCTCGGACTTCATGGAGATGTTCGTGGGCGTGGGAGCCAGCCGGGTCCGCGACCTGTTCGCCACGGCCCGCAAGCAGGCGCCCGCCATCGTCTTCATTGACGAGATCGACTCCATCGGGCGCAAGCGCGGCGCCGGGCTCGGTGGTGGTCACGACGAGCGCGAGCAGACCCTCAACCAGATGCTCTCGGAGATGGACGGGTTCGACCCGACCGAGGGCGTGGTGGTCATGGCCGCCACAAACCGGCCGGACATCCTCGACCCCGCCATCCTGCGTCCTGGCCGGTTCGATCGCCAGATCGTGGTCCCGCTGCCCGACCTGGAAGAGCGCCTCCCCATCCTCCAGGTGCACTGCAAGGACAAGCGCATCGCCCCCGATGTGGACTTGGCCCTGGTGGCCCGGGGTACCCCCGGGATGAGTGGAGCCGACTTGGCCAACCTCGTCAACGAGGCCGCCCTGCACGCGGTGCGACGGGGGTCCAAGGTGGTCGAGACCCAGGACTTCGAGGCGTCCCGGGACCGCGTCCTCATGGGTCAACGCCGCGAGAGCCTGGTCCTCTCAGACGACGAGAAGGAGCGGGTGGCCTTCCACGAGGGCGGCCACGCCGTCCTGGCCTACGTGCTGCCCGAGGCCGATCCGGTCCACAAGGTCACCATCCTGCCTACCGGCATGGCCCTCGGCGTCACCCAGCAGTTGCCTTTGGAGGAGCGCCACATCCACCCGCGGTCCCACATCGAGGACGCTCTGGCCGTGCGCATGGGTGGCCGGGTGGCGGAGCTGCTCGTCTACGGTGACCTGTCCACCGGGGCCAGTAACGACCTGGTGGGCAATACCGAGCTGGCCAGGAAGATGGTCCGCGAATGGGGCATGAGCGACCAGATCGGCCCCATGGCGTGGGGCTCAGCGGGACAGGTGTTCCTGGGCGAGGACCTCATGCACACCCGTGACTACTCCGAGGACACCAGCCGGGTCATCGATGCCGAAGTGGAGCGGATCCTGCGGGACCAAGAAGAGCGGGCCCTCGAGGTGCTCTCCCGCCACCGGGGTGGCCTCGATGCCGTGGCCCGCGCCCTGTTGGACGAGGAGACCATCGACGGCGCCACGGTGGGGAAGCTGGTCGACACGGCCTATGGGAAGCCGGTCCATGAGCACGGGGTAAAGGCGATACCGCCGGTGTTCGTGGCCGAACAGCACGGTCGTCCCAACGGCGACTCCGGCGACTCCGTTGACTCCAGCGACTCCGGGAGTTCTGGCGGTTCCGGGGTGGACCAGGCCGGCGCCAATGGCAGTGGTGACGCCCGAACCGGTTCGTCGGCCAACAGCGACGGGAGCGACGCCGGGTCGGGCTCGGAAGTCGAGTCGGAGGTCGCCGGTTCCTCGCACGCCACCGGCCAGTCCGGCACGGGCCAGTCCGGCAACGGCCAGCAGTCCGGTAACGGACAAGCGGGCGGGCAACAGGACTCCACCCAACCGTGGCCGCCACCCCCACCGCCGCCGCCCGGACATTGGCCACAGGCACCGGCTCCGTGGCCGGCACAGCCCGCACCCGGACACTGGCCGCATCAGGCGCCGTGGCCACCGCCACCCCCGCCGCCACCTTCCGGTCGTCGATAGCCTCCGACCCACACGACAGCGGAGATCAAGAGGTGGTTGCTACGCCATCCCCGGTTCCATCTCCACTTCACCCCCACCAACAGCTCGTGGGTCAACCTGGTCGAGCGATGGTTCGCTGAGCTCACCAACAAGTGGGTCCGCCGAGGCACGCATCGTTCCCCCAAAGAACTCGAGTCGGCCATTGGCGACCGGATCGATCGTTGGAACGACGAACCGAAGCCCTTCAGCTGGCACAACAGCGTCGACGACTTTTGCCACTCGTGAGAAGGTCGCGCTGTGGTCACGCCGAGCGCCCCGTCCCCTGGACATCCGGGCACCGGCGCAGGTGGGCGCACGGGTGCTAGAAGCGAGCGGCATGGGTTGGTGGTGCGCACGGACGCAGAGGAGCTACTTCCCGAAAGAACCAACATCCGGTCATGTGACCGTCAATGCTCGAGGACGTCCACGGCAGCGGGCTCGGTATCCAGCGGCTTGCGGTCGAACTTCAGCATGGCGAGGAAGAACACCCCGCCCACGAGGGCCAAGCCGGCGGCGACCGCGTCGGGGACGTGGGCCGAAGCCGGTATCACCAGCACAACAAACGCCACGACCATCCACACCAGCGCGCTGACCGCAACCGGCAGCTCGAAGCGCCCGAGGGAGAACGCGCCCTCCTTGCGATCGAGACCTTTGCGCACCGCCAGGTAGAGGACGACCGTCGCGCCATAGATGACCACGATCAGGACCGACCCCGCCGTGATCAGCTGGATCAGCGCATTACCCGGCACCGCGACCATCAGGACGACCCCCCCGGCGAACATCAGGATCGTCGCCGGGATAGGCGTCTGCGTGCGCCGGTTGACCCGCCGCATCACCTGGTGGCCAGGAAAGCGGGCGTCACGCGACATCGCGTACACAAGCCGAGCGCCCGTCGCCATCGTCACCACCCCGGCGGCGAAGAACGAAATCATGATGGCGACCAGCACCACCTTCTGCACCCCGACACCGAGCTGGACGCGCGTGATCAACGCCACGGCCGAGTCGGTGTTTGAGGCCGCCTTGATATTGGGGATGGCAACCGTGAGCGCAATCAGGAACAGCATTCCCACCACGCTGGCGACCACCACCGATGCCACGATCGCTCGGGGGACAGTCCGATAGGGATCCTTGGCCTCCTCGGCGAGGTTGGCGGCGGCGTCAAAGCCGACCAACGTGGCGATACCAACGAGCATGGCCAGCATCAACCCACCGCCGACCCTGAAGTAGTGGCCGTCGCCCGCGGTGATTCCGCGCGAGGTGAGGTTGCTGACCGAGCCGTGGCCGGTGACCGCGACCACAACAATCAGGGCGATCCCCAGCGCCAATATCACCGCCAGCTCGACCACCACCGCCCCTGAGTTGAGGCCACCGACGGCGCGCGTCGAGGCCGCGACCAGCACGGTCTGAACGAGCAGCACGGCCAGCGTGATCAGCCGCGCCTTGCCCTCGTCGGCGCCGATACCGAAGAGCGGCATGAACGCCTTGCTCGCCAGCGCGTTGTCCACCGCCACCACGCCGATGGCCAGAAAGCAGAAGCTCAGCCAACCAAATCCCCAGCCGAT
>JAUTXB010000220.1 GCA_030838245.1 Acidimicrobiaceae bacterium | reverse complement strand
CCATGCGGGCCAGATCGGTGCGACGACCATCCACGGGGTGGAGGTCGAGCTTGAAGTCCCCGGAGTGGAGTACAACGCCCTGCGGTGTGTGGAAGGCGGTGGCGAAGGCGCTCGGGACCGAGTGGGTCACCGGGATGAACTCGACGTCGCACGGCCCGATCCGGCGGCGTTCGCCGTCGACCACGGGGACGAAGGTCACCGAGCTGAGCAGCCCGGCCTCTTCCACTCGGTTTCGAGCCAATCCCAGGGTCAGCTCCGAACCGTAAACGGTGACCGGGAAGTCACGGAGGAGGAAAGCCAGCCCACCGGTGTGGTCCTCGTGGCCGTGGGTCAGGATGACCCCGTCGACCCGGTCGGCGTTCTCGCGAAGATAGGTGAAGTCGGGCAGGACCAGATCGACGCCGGGCATGTCGGGGTCGGGGAACATGATCCCGCAGTCGAGTACCAGGATTCGCCCATCGACTTCGATGCAGGCGCAGTTCCTGCCGATCTCGCCCAAGCCGCCCAGGAACACGATCCGAACCGGCTGCGACCCGTTCCCGCTGGCGTTGCCCGGGCGAGGCGACGTGCCTCGTGACTTCTCCCGTGCCTTCTTGTTCGCCGATCCGGCGGTCGCCGCGGTCGCCGCGGTCGTGGACTGTTTCTTGGCCTTCGCCTTCTTGGACGTTCCCGCCCCGCCCGACGACGATGGATTTCCGCCACCCGACCCGCGTCGACGGCCCCCTCCTTGAGCCCGGGACCCCTCTCCGGACTCCGACCGCTTCGAACCGCGACCAGGATCAGCCAATCGAACCACGCACCGATGTACCGCTCAAAGCCCGGCCGACTCGCTCGACCACGCGGCGAGCCTCCTCGTCGAGCGAGCTGGGGGCCACCTCGTGCGGGAGCCGGCACTGCCCGGCGGGCAGGCCCAGGGCCCGGCATGCGGCCTTGGCCGGCATCGGGTTCGGGAAGGACTCCGACGATTCGAACTGGTAGGACTCGAACAGCCGGGCGTTGGCTTCCCGGGCCCCAGCCAGGTCTCCGGACTGTAAGGCCGAGACCATCTCGACGAACAGAGGGGCGGCCCAATGGGAGGCCACGCTGACGATGCCCACGGCGCCCACGGCCATGAGGGGCAGGGTCAGGGGATCGTCGCCCGAATAGAGCTCGAAGTGATCGGGGGTCTCGGCCACCACCCGAGCAGCAGAGGCGGGATCGGCGGTCGAGTCCTTGACCCCGACGATGTTCCCAACTGTGTTCCCCAACTCGATGAGCAGATCGCTGGCAATGCGCCGGCCGGTGCGGATGGGGATGTCATAGAGGAGGACGGGTAGGTCGGTTGCGCCGGCCACCGCTCGGAAGTGTGCGGACAGGCCCGCCTGCGAGGGGCGGTTGTAGTAGGGCGTCACCACCAGGACGCCCTGGACGCCCGTCTCCCCTGCCGCCTGGGTCAGGGCTATCGAGTGGGCGGTGTCGTTGGTTCCCGTCCCGGCCACGACGGGAACGCTCACCGCATCGGCCACTGCTCGCCACAGGTCGATCTTCTCCTGGTCGGTGAGGACCGGCCCCTCGCCGGTGGTCCCGGCCACCACCAGGCCGTCGCTCCCGGCGTCCACCAGATGGCGGGCCAGGATGGCGGCGCCGTCCAGATCCAGCTCTCCGCGTTCGTCGAAGGGCGTGACCATGGCGGTGATCACCGTGCCGAATCGACCCATCGCCGGTCAGCGCTCCCGTGGTGAGACGGTCGGATCCGCGAAAGTCATGATGTCGGAGGCTACCAGCAGGGGCAGGACGCCCCCACTGCTATCTCAGTTCCGTCAGGAGGCAGCAGGCACCGCGGCGAAGTCCTCGTACTCCTCGCCGGTGTCGGCCCAATCCTCGAACTGGATGACTCCGAGCTCGGTGAACTTGGTGCGCAGCCACCCGTCGGCGGCGTCGAGCAGGCCCAACTTCTTACAGTTGGGCACGATCTTCGAGAACAAGAGCCCCTGGAATGCGGTCCGCTCGGGTGCTTGTTGCAGCACCGGCACCACCGCCTTGGGGTCGACGCCCATGCGATCCCATACTTCTTGCTGCAGGAACCGGTCGCGCATCCTGACGGCCGCCTCGAAGGCGAACTCCTGGCGTTCACGCAGCTCGTGGGCAGAGAGGCCGGCGTAGTGCTCCTGGAGGCTGAGCACACCGAAGGCCACGTGACGAGCCTCATCGGCCATGACGTACTTGAGCAGCTTTTGGAGCAGTGGGTCCGTGGTCATCTGGCGCATGAAGCCGAAGGCGGCGAGGGCCAGGCCTTCCACCATGATCTGCATGCCCAGATAGGTCATGTCCCAGCGACTGTCACTGATGATGTCGTCGAGGAGCGCCCCCAGATGGGCGTTGATCGGGTAGTGACCCGACAGCTTCTCGTTGAGGTACTTGGCGAACACCTCGACGTGTCGGGCCTCGTCCATGACCTGGGTCGCCGCGTAATACTTGGCATCGATCCAGGGCACCGACTCCACGATCTTGGAGGTGCACACCAGTGCCCCCTGTTCGCCGTGGAGGAACTGCGACAACGTCCAGTTCTGGCTCTCCACCCCGAACTGGAGCCATTCCTTGTCGCCCCACGACACGAGCGGTGTGCCCGTTAGGTCGAAGCCGGCACCCAGGCCGCCGGTGGCGGCCGAGTTGGCGATGACCAACGCCTCCTGGTCGACGTCGATCTCCCAGGGCAGGTCGGTCTCGCCATTCCACTGGGACCGCTTGGCCTTCTCGTAGAGCTTGGTGAGCTTGGGCCGTGCTCCTTTTTCGTAGTCCCAGGTGAATGTGGTGTCGTACTCGTTGTGCACGTCGTGTTGGCCGTTGGCCTCCTCGTGACCGACCACCGACAGGATGGCTTCGAAATCGTCGATCTCGTCCCGCCCGATGATGTCGCGGTTGGTGGACGGATCGGTGCTGGTGGTTCCTGATGTCATGGAGTTTCCCCTTGGTCATTGGCAACTGAACGGAGTGGTGCAGAGCGGCGTGGCGTGGTGCGGCGTGGCGTGGTGCGGCGTGGTGTCGCGTGGCGTGGTGCAGAGCTGTGCGAATCGGGCGGACCCAGAGATCGGATTCCGGGGATCATGAAGGTGTCGACCAGATGACGGGTGCACACCGGGTCACTGAGGTCGATGCCCACCGCCGGTGAGAATGCGTAGGAGAACACGATCCGGGCGGCCCACTCCCCGACCCGTAGGGCCTCGTCCATGTCCATCCAGCGAGCCAGGAACGGGGCGGTGAACCCGCCGGCGGCCAAGAGGACCCGATCACCCTCGTCGAAAGCCAGCCGGCGCAGGACGATCTCGGGCTCGTGGTCGACGAGGTATCGGAGGGCGGCATGGTCGGCGATCCGGGTCGCCGCCTCGACGATGCCGCAGACAAGCACGTCGGACAGGTCGCTCGACTCGCCCATCCTGGCCCCCAGAGCCGAGAACAGCCGGGCCACCTCGGTATCGACCACCGCGGCCAATAAGGAGTCCTTCCCTTCCGGAAACGCTCGGTAGACGGTTGCCCGCGACAGGCCGGCCTCGCGGGCCACGTCCTCGACCGTGGTCTTGGCTACGCCCTGCCTGGCCACGCAGACCAGCGCGCCGTCGACAATGCGTGTGCGCTGCGGCGAGGGAGGGTCGGGGACGGCCGCCGGAGCGGCGGCCTGCCGGGTACGGGGCCCGATCGCAGATCCGGCGCCTGGTCGTACCACCTCGAGGTGCTTCTTGTTCCTACCCACGATGAAACAGTAAGTCGATATTTGTCTCGCTGTCAATGACCGCTCAGCGAAGCGACCGGCTCGGCTCCGGACCAGCCACGATGCCGGCCAGCAGCTCGGTGCGGACCAGCTCGGCCACCTGGAGCTGGTCGTCGAGATCCCACCGTCCCGGTGCGTTCATGTAGGACAGGATCATGCGGGCCAGGAAGTCAGACGCCTCTCGAGTATCGACCCCGTCGGCCAGGCCGTGCTGGTCGAGGTAGGGAACCAGAAATTCGGCGATGACGCCGAGGATCCGGGTGCTCTCCACGGTCAGCGTGGGCAACAGCACGTCCGGCTCGGTCTGGAGGACCTTCTGGAGTACCTCGTGTTCGGCCAGGGCGCGATGGGCAAACCGAAGGCCTCGTTCCATGACCTGTTCCAGGCTCGGTGCCTCGTGGACCTCGTCGTAGAGCCTCGAGAAGAACTGGAGGAACTCCCAGGAGACGACGGCGGTGATCAGCTCGTCGCGGCCGCCGGGGAAATAGCGGTAGACGGTCGCCCGCGATACGCCGGCTTCCCGTCCGGCGTCCTCGACCGTCGTCTTGGACAGTCCCCATCGGGCAACACAGGCGTAGGTCGCCTCCAGGATCCGCTTGCGGGTGTCCATGGGGTAGGCGAGGGCTCAGAACCCGAGCAACGGCTCGAGCCCGATGGTCAGACCCGGATGCGAGGAGACTGCTCTGACGGCGACGGCCACACCGTCCATGAACGAGGTCCGGTCGTAGGCATCATGGCGAATGGTCAGGCTCTGGCCCACACCACCGAGGAGAACCTCCTGGTGGGCGACCAAACCGGGTAGCCGTACCGAATGCATCCGGACTCCACCCGGTCCCACGCCGCCTCTCGCTCCGGGAACCACGACCGTCGTGGTGCCGTCGTCGGGATAGTCGGGCTTGTCACTGCGGTGGCGGGCCGCGGCCATCCGGCCCGCTGTCCGCATGGCCGTTCCCGAGGGTGCGTCCACCTTCCCGTCATGATGGAGCTCGACGATCTCCACTCCGTCGAACCAAGGTGCGGCCAGCTCGGCAAAATGCATCATCAGGACAGCGCCGATGGCGAAGTTGGCCGCCAGCACGCAGTTGGGCGCACCGTGGTCAGGGCCGGCGAACTGGCGGGCCAGCCCGGCCATGTCGTCGTCAGAGAACCCGGTAGTGCCGACAACGGCGTGGATCCCGGCAGCGGCGCACCAGGCCAGGGAGGCACGGGCCGCGTCTGCATGGGTGAAGTCCACCGCCACCTCGGCCTCGGCCCGGGTCAGCGCCTCGAGGTGGCCTTCGATCTGGAGACCGTCGGCGTCGGTCCCGGTGACCTGTCGGAGGTCGATACCGGCCAGCTCAGGATCGATGGCTGCCACCAGCTCCAAGCCGGGGTCCGAGGACACCATCCGGCAGACCTCGCGACCCATTCGTCCCCCGGCACCGATCACCCCCACGCGCATACCGGCCACCCTACCGGTCGACGTCCCGGGGTCCCGAGTCCGTCAACCCAGCCCGAGCGCGTCCGTGTCGAAAGAGGCCTCGTCGAATGGTCCGACCACGGACAGAGAACGAGGGGCGGTGGCCACTTCAGCCGCTACCGCCTGGACTTCCTCGAGAGTGACGGCCTCCAGCCGGGACAGGATCTCGTCGACCTCCAGGATCTCTCCGTGCAGTAAGAGGCTGGCACCGATACGGCTCATCCTGGCCCCCGAGTCCTCCGAGGCCAAGAGGGTCTCAGCTCGCAGGTTGCCACGGGCGATGGCCAGCTCTCGGTCGGTGATCCCGGCGTCGCCCAGCGTGGCCAGCTCACCGACCACGATGCCCAGGACCTCGTCGACATGCTCAGGGGCGGTGCCCACGCCGATGCTGACCGAGCCGGCATCCCGATAGGCGACACGATCCGACCAGATCGAATAGGCCAGGCCCCGACGCTCACGGATCTCCTGAAAGAGCCGGCTGGAGAGGCCTCCGCCCAGCACATGGTTCAAGATGGCCAGGGCGTAGCGACGCTTGTCGAAGCGGTCGACCGAACGAATGCCGAGGACGACGTGGGTCTGCTCGGTGGGCCGGCGGGTGACCCGCAGGGGCTCGACCGAGGTGCCCGGCGCGCTCCGCTTGGGTGGCTCACCGCCGACGGTGCCGGTGAAGCGGGCCTCCATACCCTCGGCCACCGCCTCATGGTTCAAGTCGCCGGCCACCGAAGCCACCATGTTCCCCGGTCGGTAGTGCCGACCGAAGAACTCGCGAATCTGGTCTGTCGTCATAGCCCGGACCGAGGACTCCGTACCCAACACCTCACGTCCGAGGGGGTGACCGGGGAAGAGCGCCGCCGAGCATTCCTCGGCGGCGATGTCGGCGGGCTCATCGGCGTGCATGAGGATCTCGTCCAGGATCACCTGCCGTTCGGCATCCAGGTCGGTCGGTCGGAGGGCCGGGTGCCACATGATGTCCGAAAGGATGTCGAGGCCGAGGTCGAGGTGCTCGGCCAGGAGCCGGATGTAAAAGGACGTGTACTCCTTGGTCGTGAAGGCGTTGAAGTCTCCGCCCACCTCGTCGACGGCCTCGGCGATGGCCGACGCCGACCGGTCGGGCGTGCCCTTGAACAAGAGGTGCTCCAGGAAATGGGAGGCTCCGGACCGCTCGACGCTCTCGTCTCGCGACCCGGTGCCCACCCAGAACCCGATGCACACCGATCGGGCATCGGTCATGGCCTCGGTGGCCAGCACGATGCCCGACGGGAGTGTCTCGGTCCGGATCATCGGTTCGACATCCCTACTGTCGGCGGACCGACAGCTTCGGTCACCGACGGCGGCGTCCGCCTCGACGGCGATCGCCCCCACCCGACGACTGCTCGCTCGGAGCGGAGGCGGTCTCGGGGCCGAGGTCGCCGAACTCCTCGACCAGCTCGGCTTGGAAGGCGTCCTCGAACGAAGCCGCCGATGACGGGGCTGGGGCCGCGTTTGCACTGCCTCGGTCGCCTCGGTCGCCGCGGTCGCTGCGGTCGTCCCGACGGCCACGATCACCGCGGTCGTCCCGGCCGCCTCGGTCGCTCGACGACCGCTCCCGACTGCCGTTTCCGCCCCCGGAGGCGTCGGCGGCCGGCGGGGCTCCGGCCAGGGACAGTGACACCTTGCCCTGGGGATCGATGTCATCCACTTTCACCTCGACCGTCTGGCCCAGGTCGAGCACGTCCTCGACGCGCTCGACCCGCTTGCCCTGGCCGATCTTGGAGATGTGGAGCAGCCCGTCCCGGCCGGGAAGGATGTTGACGAATGCACCGAACTTGGTGATGTTGACCACCTTGCCGGGGTAGACGGCACCGACCTCGGCCAACGGCGGGTCGAGGATGGTGGCGATCCGTCGCCGCGCCTCTTCGACCGCGGTGCCGTCCTTGGCACCGATGGTGACCGTTCCCACCATGCCGTCGTCATCGACGGCGATGTCGGCCCCGGTCTCTTGTTGCAAGGCGTTGATGACTTTGCCCTTGGGCCCGATGACCTCGCCGATCTTGTCCATGGGGATCTCGAAGGACACGATCTTCGGCGCAGCGTCGGCCACGTGGTCCCGGGGACCGTCGATGGCCCCGGCCATGACCTCGAGGATGGCCAGCCGTGCCTCTTTGGCCTGGTGAAGGGCCTTGGACAGCACGTCGGCGGGGAGCCCGTCGATCTTGGTGTCGAGCTGGAGCGCGGTGACCGAGTCCTTGGTTCCGGCCACCTTGAAGTCCATGTCTCCAAAGGCGTCCTCGGTCCCCAAGATGTCGGTGAGGGTCACGTACTTACCTTCGTCG
>JAUTXB010000207.1 GCA_030838245.1 Acidimicrobiaceae bacterium | reverse complement strand
GAGGAGCTCATCGGCAACCCAGATTCCATACCTATACCACCGGGTGATTTCCTCCAAGGTGATCGGTCCCGCGCGAAGGAGACGGGCCGCCTCGCGAAACTCTTCAACTGCTGCGGGGTATCCCGCCCTGAATAGGAGCGTCGTGCCATCGAGCAAGCGATCTGCGAGTTCGGGTTCGCTCCTTGTTCGGGTCATTTCTCTGGCGGCCTGAGCGAGGGAGGAACCCGTCATCTCATCCGTCAAATGCTGTGAGACAGAGAAGGCATCAAATGCTTCGAGCATCGACTCCCGCGCCAGGTCCCTATCAAAGGGAAGGAACTGTCGAGCTGCATCCAAGAGCAGGGTTGGAGCGGCCTGGAGCCGAGCCAGAGGAACGCACAGCCTGCCGTCGAGCTGCTGAGCATGTGCCAAGGAGAGTGGATCCGCAAGTCCGCTACGAGCTTCAGTCAGGAGGGCGTACGCCCGATGATTTAACCCGGCCGACATCGCGGCATTCGCGGCCTTGAGCAACCGCTCTGAACGGCTACCAACGTCCTCACTGAACTCAGCCGCGTGGGTCATCATCGATGCTTCCGTGGCAAGGCCCCCCCGATCACGCGCCTGGAGTGCGGCGGCCTCGAGATCGCGAGCGAGGCCCTCGTCGGGACCGGTCGCGATCGCCATGGCGTGCCGGGCCCAGCGATCGGGCTGGAGGTGTCGGTTGATCATGCCGGCCAGTACTCGGTGGACCTTGACTCGATCGGTCGAACTGGCGCCGCCGTACACCGCGGAACGAATCAGGGGATGACGGAACTCGAGACGAGGTTCGGTGATCAGAAGTCGAGCATACAAGGCTTCGCCCTCGGAGTCAGCGCCACACCCAAGCGTTGTCGCCACCCTTCGCACCAACGTGATGTCACCTGAACCTTCAACCGCCGCAACGAGGAGGAAAAGCTGGGCCCCAGCAGACAAGGCTTCCGCCTGGCGTCGGAAGTGTGCCTCAAGTCGAGGGCCGACAGGGATTGGATCGGAGAGCTCGCGAGCTCCTGTCCTCTGCGAAATCGCCAGTTCGCCAACCAACTCGGTGAGCGCCAATGGACATCCGCCGGTCTCAGTCACGATGCGGTGAGCTGCATGGAGATCGAGCGAACTGGGCACCACTCGAGTGAGAAGCTCCATCGCAGCGTCGTCCGGGAGGCCGGCGATCTCCAAAGAACGAAGTCCGGCGAGTGCCGGGAGTCCATCGCTTGGAGTACGGAACCCGAAGACAAGAGCGATGCCTTCCGCACCCAACCTGCGACCCGCGAATCCCACGGCCTGCAGGGATTCGGGATCCATCAACTGCGCGTCGTCGATGATGCACAGGAGACCTTGGGGCGTAGCGGCATCGGCTAACAAGGTGAGCGCGGCCAATCCGACTAAGAACACGTCGGTCGGCGACTGCGCGGAGAGTCCGAACGCGCACTCCAGTGCAGCACGTTGAGGGACTGGCAGTCGATCGACCTTGCCTAGGTACGGCAAGAGGAGGCGGTGCAACGAGGCAAAACTGGACGATTGCTCGGCTTCGACACCGACAATCCTGACGACCGAGAGATCCCCTGCAGACTCGGCCGCGTAGTCAAGGAGCAGAGTCTTCCCCATGCCGGCGTCGCCTTGAAGAACGATGACCCCACTTCTGCCTCGCCGGGCCGAGTCGAGCAGCTCATCGAGGAAAGAACGTTCGTTTACCCGGTCCAGTAACACTGATCGATGACGATCACGGATGGTTCGGGTTCGGCTGATCTGAAGGAGCCATCCACGCATTATGCCGGAGCAGGACGCTCAACGCTGGTTGGAGGTATCAGAACCCCGCCAACCGCCCTCCACCGCACGGCAGCGATGCGAGACTCGAGTAGCAGGTCGGCCACAGCCCCGATCCCGTGCTCGGCGATGTCGTGGTCAGTTCCGACCGAAGCCTCCCAGGGTTCAACCGCCTAAAAGTGACTGAGGTAGTCACCTTCTAGGGTCGTTCCCGACCTAGATCGTAGATGTTGGAGAGCCGCGTCGAACGGAGGTCGACGCGGAATCTCTCCGGAAGTGAGCACTTCCACGGATTGGCGGGATCAACTCGGTTCCATCTGAGGAGTGACCATCGACAGATCATGGCGCCCCCTATCCCGCTGTCCATCTATCTCCGTTGTGCCTGCTTCGTTCTGAGCGCACTAACTATCGCGAGCGCAGGGGAGGATAGAACGCGATACTGGCCGAGCTCCAGAAGTTCGCGGCATGTCTTGCCGAGTTCGTAGACGCGCGGCCCACCTACGACGACCTCAGATCGACGACGCGCTGCCGCCAACGCTGCGATGTCGTCCGCTGTGTGTCTCAGTCCAGACGACCGATGAATGCGAGGTGCTGTGTGACTAAATCCGAGGTCCGAATTAGTCACAACATTCCAACCTCAGGGATATGCCGGATCGGGATCGCCGGGTCTTCGTTGCCCCTGGCAGTGTGAGTGCGCTGCAATGAGCAACCCGGCATCTTCATGACGCCAGAGGCGAATCATCGCGTGCGGATAGTGACCTGGCGAACGCGTGGCGACCCGGAAGTATCGCGCAGACGGCACGCTTCCAGTCCAGCGAGTGGGTTGTAGTCCGCCCAGCCGAAGCGGGGGTGCACCTCGAAGATTCGGTAGCGCTCTCCGCCAAGGACGCCGCTCGCCGCATGGCTCTCGACAGCCTGCACCGCTGCCCACCGATCGGCCCGAAATATGGGTACGCATAAATTCCGGCGAATTCGGACGTCTCGACGCCGCCGCCCTCGCCACCGAGGCTGCGCATCTCGGCGGGGTAGTGCTGGCTAAACGTGACGACGTGGACTGGCTTGATGAGATCGCTTCGACGATCCCCACATCAGTCCCGCTGTCGCCCCTGATCGAGTCGGCGCTCGGCCTCCGGCGACTCGATGCCCTATGTGCCCTCCCAGGTGTCGCAGTGCCACCCGGGCGAAATCGACCTGCAGGCCGAGCTGGGCGCCAACCACGACGCCGGGCTCCTGCTGCTGACTCGCGCACGCGCCGAGCTCCCCTACGCGTCAGCGGCCGCCGGGATTCTTCCTCCGATGGCCGGGGTCTACACGGCCTTCCGAGACCTCGAAGGATTCATCGCCGACTCGGATCGCCTGGCGCAGCTCGGACTCGCGGGGCGCCCTGCCATCCACCCCTCCCAGGTGGCGGTGATCAATGCGGCATTCCGCCCCGTCGCAGCCATTCTTATTCCTCCTCAAGGTCGGTGATCATGTCGACCTCTGACTGTGTAAGGGCGATGTTGACTGCTGCCAAGTTTTCGCGCAGGTGGTCGACACCGGTTGTTCCGGGGATGGGCAGCATGAGAGGCGAGCGATGAAGCTGCCAGGCGAGAGCGATCTGTTGGGCCGACACACGATGCGTTTCCGCAAGCGGATCGAGTACAGAGTGGAAGCGGGTGCCGTCCTCGCCACTCGGGACGGCAGCAGGATGCCACGGCGAGAAGACCACGCCGGCTTCGTCGGAGACCTTGAGCAGGGCAGCGCCGATTCGCACACCGATGCTGTAGTGGGCCGTCACCGCGGCGATCTCTGTTATCTCGAGCGCCGTCTGGAGCTGTTCTGCGCTGATGTTCGAGAGACCAATGTTGCGGATCAGGCCTATTTCGCGCATTTCAGCGAGGGTGTCAATCATCTCCTCGAATGGGACGTCGGTCATCGTCGGCGTGTGTAGGTAGTAGAGGTCGATATGGTCGAGGCCGAGCCGTCGCATGCTCATGTAGGCGGATTGCTTCAGATAGGCGCGGTTCCCGACGGCGCCCATGTCGGCGTAGTCGGGGCCGCCCCGGACGAAGCCCCCCTTCGTTGCGATCACGAGTTTGTCGGGATAGGGGTGAAGCGCTTCGTGGATAAGTTCTTCGTTCGAGTGCGGCCCGTAGACGTCGGCGGTGTCGATGAAGGTGACATCTTGGTCGACGACTTCTTTGAGCAGGGCGATACCTTTGTCGTGGTAGGGGTATTCACCCCACTCCTTTGGGCCTACCAGTTGCATTGTGCCGAAGCCGATCCGGTCGACGATGAGATCTTTGCCGATCGTGACTGTCTTCGGGATCTCGTTGTCTGTTGTTGTCATCATTTCGCTTCCTCCGTTCATAATATTTGGCGAGTTGGTGGCTCGACTGAAGTTGACGAGCGCCGGCACGATTACTGTGCGGTGTAACCACCGTC
>JAUTXB010000136.1 GCA_030838245.1 Acidimicrobiaceae bacterium | reverse complement strand
GGTTGCGGTACTTGAGGTGGACCTGCTTGGTGCCGGCCCCGTAGAGGATCAGCTTCCGGTCGGACTTGCGCAGCTTCTCCCAGGGATCGTCGACCGAGAAGCCCCCCAGCTCGGCCACCGCCTCCACCACCCGCTTGAAGTACTCGCTGCGCGCCCCCGACCATGGGGCCAGGGCCCCCTCGGCCAGGGACAAGGTGGGATCGGGCACGACCAGGTCCGGGTCGACCTCGAACTTGGTGCCCAGCCCGGTGCAGGCCGGACAGGCGCCGTAGGGCGAGTTGAACGAGAAGTTCCGGGGGGAGAGCTCCTCGAAGCTGGTCCCGCAGTGGGTGCAGGCCAGGTGTTGGCTGAAGGTGATCGACTCCTCTTCTTCGCCGTCCTCCCCCACCACCACGACCTCGGCCACGCCGTCGGCCAGGCCTAGCGCCGTCTCGAGTGACTCGGTCAGCCGACGTCGGATGTCCTTGCGACGGATCAGCCGGTCCACCACCACCTCGATGGTGTGCTGCTCGTAGCGGGCCAGGTTGACCCCGGACCGGTCGGAGAGCTCCACCGTCGTCCCGTCCACCCGGGCTCGGGCAAATCCCTGCTTGGCCAAGTCGTCGAGCAGGGCCCCGTATTCCCCCTTCCGGCCCCGGACCACGGGGGCCAGGATCAAGAAGCGGGTCCCCTCCTCCATGGCCAGGATCCGGTCCACGATCTGCTGCGGGCTCTGCCGGGTGATCGGTCGGCCGCAGGTCGGGCAGTGGGGCTTGCCGATCCGGGCGTACAGGAGGCGGAGGTAGTCGTAGACCTCGGTCACCGTGCCCACGGTCGACCGCGGGTTTCGGGATGCCGACTTCTGGTCGATGGAGATGGCCGGGGACAGGCCCTCGATGAAGTCCACGTCCGGCTTGTCCATCTGGCCCAGGAATTGGCGCGCATAGGCGGACAGGGACTCCACGTACCGCCGCTGCCCCTCGGCATAGATGGTGTCGAAGGCCAGTGAGGACTTACCCGACCCTGACAGACCGGTGAACACGATCATCTTGTCCCGCGGCAGATCCAACGACACGTCTTGGAGGTTGTGCTCGCGCGCGCCGCGCACCACCAGTCGATCAGCCATTTGGGTGAGGATACCGGTGTGGGGGTGTCGGCAAGGTCGCTCAGACCTCGGCGTCGGCGGTGATGTCGGCGGTATCGCCGGGCAGCACCGGGCTGCCGTCCACCGGGTCCCGAGTCAGCATGGCCCGGAGCTCGGCGATCTCGTCTCTGAGCAGCGCCGCCTCCTCGAACTGCAGTCCCTCGGCCGCGCCGAGCATCTCCTTCTCCAAGCGACCGATGAGCCCGGTGAGCTCGTCGGCGTCGGGGCCGAGACCGCCGGCCAGTTCGGACGCCGCCACCCGGGGGTCCACACCGCCGCGCCGTGGCCCCACCCGCCCCGACCGTCCCCGGCCGCCGGCCTCGCGCCGCTCGCGGGTGCCGGCGTCCATCGAGGCGCTGCCCCCGCCGCCGCGGACCCGCTCGAGGATGTCGGTCACCGTCTTCCTGATCGTCTGGGGGTCGATGCCGTGCTCGGCGTTGTAGGCGATCTGCTTGGCCCGCCGACGTTGGGTCTCACCGATGGCGTTGCGCATCGAGTCGGTGATGGTGTCGGCGTACATGACCACCCGGCCGTCGACATTGCGAGCCGCCCGGCCCATGGTCTGGATGAGCGACGAGGCCGATCGGAGGAACCCCTCCTTGTCGGCGTCGAGGATGGCCACCAGGGCGACCTCGGGCAGGTCGAGGCCCTCCCGCAACAGGTTGATGCCCACCAGCACGTCGAAGTTGCCGAGGCGGAGCCCCCGGAGCAGCTCGATCCGGGCCATGGTATCGACGTCGGAGTGGAGGTACTGCACCCGCACCCCCGACTCGGCCAGGTACTCGGTCAGGTCCTCGGCCATCTTCTTGGTCAGGGTGGTGACCAGTACCCGGTAGCCGGCGGCCACCGTGGCGTCGATCCGCTCCCGGAGGTCGTCGATCTGCCCAGTGGTGGGCTGGATGTCCACCTCGGGGTCGAGGAGCCCGGTGGGCCGGATGACCTGTTCGACCACCTGCTCGCTGTGCTCCAGCTCCCAGGGTCCCGGGGTGGCCGACAAGAGGATGGTCTGCCCGGTGCGCTCGACGAACTCTTCGAACCGGAGGGGGCGGTTGTCGAGGGCGGAGGGCAGCCGGAACCCGTGGTCGACCAGGGTCTCTTTCCGGGACCGGTCCCCGGCGTACTGGCCGCGCAGCTGGGGCACGGCCACGTGGCTCTCGTCCAGCACCACCAGGTAGTCCTTGGGGAAGAAGTCGAGGAGGGTGAACGGCGGCTCGCCTGGCTTCCGCCCGTCGAGATGACGGCTGTAGTTCTCGATCCCGCTGCACACCCCGGTCTCGGCCAGCATCTCCAGGTCGTACTCGGTGCGCATCCGCAGCCGTTGGGCCTCGAGCAGTCGGCCGGAACCCTCCAGTTCGCCGAGCCGTTCCCGCAGCTCGGTCTCGATGCCGAGCAGCGCCTTGCGCAACGTGTCGTCGTTGGCCGCGTAGTGGGTGGAGGCGAAGACAACCAGCTCGTCCATGTCCTCGCCGATCTCCCCGGTGAGGACGTCGAAGGGGCGGATCCGCTCCACCGTGTCCCCGAAGAACTCGATCCGGACCGCCTGCTCCTCGTAGGCGGCGTGGATCTCCACCGTGTCCCCGCGGGCCCGGAACTGGCCCCGGTTCAGGGTCATGTCGTTGCGGGTGTAGGCCAGCTCCACCAGCCGGCGGAGGAGGTTCCGCTGCTCGTGGACCTCACCGGGACGGAGGACCACGATGCGGTCCCGGTAGATGTCGGGCGAGCCCAGGCCGTAGATGCACGACACCGAGGCCACCACGATGGTGTCCCGGCGCAGCAGCAGCGACGAGGTGGTGGCGTGGCGGAGCCGGTCGATCTCGTCGTTGATCGACGAGTCCTTTTCAATATAGGTGTCCGAGGACGGCACGTACGCCTCGGGCTGGTAGTAGTCGTAGTAGGAGACGAAGTACTCGACCCGGTTGTGAGGAAAGAAGTCCTTGAGCTCGGAGGCCAACTGGGCGGCCAGGGACTTGTTGGGCTCGATGATCAGGGTGGGCCGTTGCACCGCTTCGATGGTCCAGGCGATGGTGGCCGTCTTCCCCGAGCCGGTGATGCCGAGGAGGGTCTGGTACCGGTCGCCGCGCTCAGCTCCGCTCACCAGGGCCGAGATGGCCTCGGGCTGGTCCCCCGAAGGTCGAAAGGGGGAGACGACTTCGAATCGGGGCACCGTCCGATGGTACCGGGAGGGTGTGACTGGTCCTGCCGTTCTCGGGTCGTCGAGCGCTCAGGCCGGCCCGGTGCCTCCCGCCGCCGCCTTACCCGGTTCCCGGGGCAGGGCCACCAGGGCCTCCCACACCCGCTCCACCTCGCGCCGGAGGTGCTCGAGGTCCTTGGAGTTGTCCACCACCAAGTCGGCGCCGGCCAGGCGCTCCTCCCTGGAGACCTGGGCGGCCATCCGGGCCTCGGCGTCCTCCTGGCTCATCCCCCGGATCGCCACCAGCCGGGCCAGGGCCGTCTCCACCGGGGCATCGACCACCACCACCGCGTCGAGGGACATCGTCTGGCGATGGGCCCCGGTGAGCAGGGGGATGTCCAAGACGACCACCTTGTCCGTGCCGGCGGCCTCGTCCTTGCGCCGGGCCATCTCGGCTCCGATGGCCGGGTGGGTGATGGCGTTGAGGTCGGCCAACGCCTTAGGGTCGGCGAAGACGATGGCGGCCAGCGCCGGGCGGTCGATGGTGCCGTCGGCGTCGACGACGGCGGGACCGAACCGGTCGATGAGGGGCTGATAGGCCGGGGCGCCCGGCGCCACCACCTCCCGGGCGATCCGGTCGGCATCGATGAGCACGGCCCCGAATTCCTCCAAGAGGTCGGCCACCGCCGACTTCCCGGTCCCGATCCCACCGGTCAGTCCCACCGTCAGCATCGAGGACCGGTGCCGATCAGGGACGACGTGGGCGAGAGGCCGTGGCGAACAGCACCATGGTGGTGGCGTCGAGGTCGTCGGTCACGAAGAAGTCGTCGCCGGTGATGCCGGTGACCCCTCCGGCGTCCCCCCGGGCGATGAGCCGGTAGGCGAGGGGCAGGACCCGGGTGTAGGTGGCGATGTACCACTCCCTCGGGATCTTGTGCCGGATGTCGAGGAAGTCCAGCTTGAGGACCTTGTTGGCCTTGACCCGACGGGCGGTGAAGTCGGCCTTCACGTGGGGGACGGCGTCGAGTCCCTGGATCTCCACGTTGTGGAAGTGGCGCTCAAGGAGCGCCCGGAGCTCGGGGGGCTCGAAGAGGT
>JAUTXB010000134.1 GCA_030838245.1 Acidimicrobiaceae bacterium | reverse complement strand
TGACCCCTGGGCCAGCAGAGCTCTGGCTGAAAAATTTGCCGACGAGGCGTATGCCTCGGTCAAGGGGTACGTGCGCACCTATGTGATGCACCAGCAGCTGCTCGAGCACCTACCGGAGCCGCCAGTGTCCGTGCTCGACGTCGGCGGCGGCGCGGGCCATCAATCGTTTCCGCTGGCCCAAGCCGGCTACGACGTGACATTGCTCGACTCGTCGCCGGCGATGCTCGACAAAGCTCGACAGCGACTCCAGCGGCTGCCTGCTGAAGCCCAGCGACGGGTGACGCTCGTGCAGGGCGACGGTGAGAACGCCGACGAGGCGGTGAATGGCCGACGCTTCGCCGCCGTGTTGTGCCATGGCGTGCTCGGGTACCTCGAGCAGCCGGAGCCGTTGGTCGACCAGCTGTGCCGGTGCGCCGCTGCCGGTGGCGTGGTCTCGATCATGACGGGCAACGCCAAGGCGATGGCAGTGCAACCGGCCCTGGAACGGCGGTGGGGCGACGCTTTGGCGGCGTTTGACGTTCGGAGCGGGATCGGGGTGCTGGGCGTGCAGGCGCGAGCCGACACCGTGGAGGAAATCAGCGAGCTCATGCAGAGCCGGGACGTGGACACACTGCGTTGGTATGGGGTCTGGCTGTTTGTCGACTGGCTCGAGTTCAGTGGAGCCGAGTTAGACCCCAGCGATGCAAAGCAGGTAGCGGCGACGGCCGCGGTCGAACTCGAAGCCAGCCGACGAGACCCCTACCGCCAACTCAGTCGCGTCTTTCATCTCGTGGGACGCAAAGGTCCGAGCTGACAGGGCAACAGCAGCCAATTGCCGAAGGTGCAAGAGCCGCCGGGTCAGTTGCCCGAGGAGCCCGAGCCGCAGGCAGTCAGGCCCAGCGCATCGAACTGGCTGTTGAGCGGGCCGCCTAACGAGGTCAGCGTGGCCGAGATCGACTGGATCTTGGCGCCGTCCCCTGCATTGACGGCGTTGGCGAGCGCCTGGACCGGGTTCACCTGGGTCTGCTGGGCGGCATAGACCTTGTTGAGCGCGGCGCTCTCGTCGCTGGGCTTGGGCAGGGCCTCCAGCTTGGCCTGGCCCCGTTCGGCCAGGGGTACCGCCTCGGCCAGTAGCGCTTGGACCTGGCTGAGGCTCCGATCGTCCGCTTCGGGCAGTCCCTTCGCCTCGTCCGTCTGACTGCCACCACTCGGCC
Source organism: Acidimicrobiaceae bacterium (assembly GCA_030838245.1). The sequence continues at coordinate 9,989 of JAUTXB010000134.1, read as the reverse complement.
TGGCCACAGATGACCCGGATGAGGAAAGTGGCTCGGCCCATGAGTGCGGCGATTGCTGGCAGAATCTCACCCTGGCCTACGACAGGCCGGTCAGCTCGAGGAACACCGGACAGGAGACATAGGAGAACGTCTATGGTGACCGTCTCACAAAGCCCGGCGGCCGTCGCCGGACCACCTGTGGCCCAGCCCGTGCTCACCCCGCTGACGGCGAGCGCCGTCATCCTCGTTCTGACCATGGACGAGGGCGGTGAGCCAGTGGTCCACGATCTGCTCGCCGACCTGTCCGGACTGGCCCGGACTGTCTCCTTCCGTTCCCCTGAGGGTGGGCTGGCCGTCGTGGCCGGGGTCGGGTCGGCAGCGTGGGACCGCCTCTTCGCCGACCCCCGGCCGGCCGAGCTGCACCCGTTCCAGGCCCTCGACGGCGGTCGGCACAGGGCCGTGGCCACCGCGGGCGACCTCGTGTTCCACATCCGGGCCGCAACCATGGACCTCTGCTGGGAGCTGGCCTCCCTGGTCGTCGGCCGGCTGGCCGGGGCGGCCACGGTGGTCGACGAGGTCCATGGGTTCAAGTACTTCGACGAGCGGGACCTGCTCGGCTTCGTCGATGGGACGGAGAACCCGACCGGGTCGGCGGCCGAAGCGGCGGTCACCATCGGGGCCGAGGATCCGACGTTCGCCGGCGGGAGCTATGTCATCGTCCAGAAGTACCTGCACGACATGGCCGCCTGGGATGCTGTGACGGTCGAGGAGCAAGAGCGGGTGATCGGACGGGCCAAGCTCTCCAACGTCGAGATGGCCGACAACGTCAAGCCCTCCAACTCACACGTGGCTCTGAACACCATCGTCGAACCCGGCGGTACCCAGCGTCAGATCCTGCGGGAGAACATGCCCTTCGGGTCGTTGGGCGCCGGGGAGTTCGGCACGTACTTCATCGGGTACGCGGCGACACCGTCGGTGACCGAACTGATGCTCCAGCGTATGTTCCTCGGGGACCCGCCCGGCAACTACGACCGGATCCTCGACTTCTCCACCGCAGTGACCGGTGCCCTGTTCTTCGTTCCCACTGCCGACTTCCTCGACGACCCTCCCCCGTTGCCGGGCGAGGGCGGTGGCCCGACAGCCGCCGGGGGTGTGGGGGCGGCTGCCCCGACCGCGGGCGACGGGTCGCTGGGGATCGGCGGGGTCGGAGGCGAGTCCGCGTAAGGGCTGGAGGGAAGACCTACCGGTCGTCGAGCAGGATCATTCCCGCACCTTTAACGATTGAGCGGGCTGACGCGAGGGCGTCGGTACCGCACATCGACGCTCACGATGCCGTCGGGTGCTCGGTGGTGGGCGCCGACACCCGATCTGCCATGATCCGAAGCTCGGGTGAACGTCGGTTCGGGCGGACCGGCTCCCCCGGCCCCAGACCGTTCCGGGCCGCGCTCACATCGAGTCCGCTCGAGCCGTTGCGCACCAGTCCCCGCCACCGGTCCGCGATGGCCGAGGCGACCGGAGCAACCCCAATCCCGGCGTCGGAGGCGACCAGATCGAGGTCCTTCAAGGCCCAATCCAACGCGAAGTCTGCGTGGTAGTCCTGCTCGACCATCCTGGCGAGCTTGCCCAGCGCGTAGGGCGACGCCAGCGGGTTGTCGCGTAATGCGGTGAAGAGCGCGGGGGTGCGCACTCCCAGGCGGTTTGCCAGAGCGGCCGCCTCGGCCGCCCCTTCGGTCTGGAAGGCCAACCACGTGTTCAGCACGAGCTTCATCCGGCTACCGTTGCCCGCAGGGCCGAGCCAGAGCGTCGACCTTCCCAACACCTCGAAGACAGGTTCGAGCAATTGCCTAGCCGGGCGCGGTCCCGACGCAAGAATGAGGAGCTGACCGCTCTCCGCCGGTTCCCGGCTCCCCGATACGGGCGCGTCGACGAAGGTGATGCCGGGTCGCCGGGTCCAGGTCTCGCTGACCAGCTTCTCGGTACCTTGGACGCCGATGGTTGCCATCTGGACCCATGTGGACTTGGGTGCCATGGCATCAAGGGTCTGCGCGCCGAACATGACGTCGGCGGTCGCCGCCGCTGTGGGCAGCATGGTGATCACCACGTCAGCGTCCGTGACGGCGTCCGCCGCCTTGGCAAAGGCGGTTGCACCGAGGTCCAGCAGCGGCATCGCCGATTCTGGATGCCGCGACCACACGCGCACGTCCATCTTGGACCCGAGGAGACGACGTGCCACCGCCGTTCCCATCGTCCCCGTCCCGATGACCGCCACCCGCGGCTTCGGCTCATTCGTTTGATTCCCAAAGGTGGTCATCTTTCCGCTCCCTTTCTCAGTCTCAGACGCTCTCGGGCGAAGGACCGGCCACCGGTGTGGCCTTGGCCATGATCTGGTTGATCCGATGCATCGCCTGGTCATCGAGGTCGAGGTCGGCGGCAGCCAGGGCCTCGTCGACATGGTCGGGGTCGCGGGTGCCGACGATCGCCACGTGGACGGCCGGGTTTGCCAACGTCCATCCGATCGCCAGCTGAGGCAGCGTGATACCCAGCTCCTGGGTGGCCAGCTGCCGGAGCTCGGCGACCACTCGGAGATTGCGATGAAAGGTATCGCCGTGGAACACCGGGCTGTTGGAGCGCCAATCACCCGGGTCGAACTGAGTGTCGGGCCCGAGGTGCCCGCCCAGCAAGCCGTGGGCCAACGGACCGTAGACGAGGACCCCGATGTCGTTCGCCGCCGTGTAGGGCAGCAGTTCGGCCTCGATGTCACGCCGGAACAGGTGGTACGGGGGCTGCACCGTCTCGATCGGCACGGTGGCGCCGAACACGTCCATCTGCTCGACATCGAAGTTCGACACGCCGATGTGCCGAATCTTGCCGTCGGAAATCAGCTTGGCCAACGCCTCCGCCGTCTCCTCGAAGGGCGTGGCTGGGTCGGGCCAATGCACCTGGTACAGATCGATGTAGTCGGTAGCAAGTGCTCGCAGGCTGGCGTCGACACCGTCTCGTATCCAGCTAGGGCTGGAGTCACGAACGAGGCCGTTGTCTGTCGGTCGCAAGCCACCCTTGGTGGCGATGACGAGCCGATCCCGAGGCAACCCGCGCAGTCCGGCCGCCAAGAGCTGCTCCGACTGGCCGAAGCCGTAGGCCTGCGCCGTGTCGAAGAAGGTAACGCCCATCTCGGCGGCCCGTCGAATGGTCCTCGTTGCTGCAGCGACGTCCGTCGGCCCCCACTCGCCACCCAGTTGCCAGGTACCGAAGGCGATCCGAGAGACGTCGAGGCCGCTCTTGCCCAAGGTGATGTGTTTCATTGTGTGCTCCTTGTCGAGTTGGTCATGTCAGTCGAGGTCGGCGACAGCCCCCGCCGCTCATAGTTCGCGGGACCGCCGGCCGACATCGGGCGAGTCGACGTGCAGCTCACGCTCGATCGCGGCCAAGGCCACGTTCACGATGCTGAAGTCCAGGACGACCACGAAGGCCGATGTCGGGATCAGCGCCATGGCGGCTCGGGGCCACCGGATAGCGGAAGCCCGCGGCTGCGGATCGGGTGATGTTCAGCGACTGCTCAGATCTCTGCCGCGACCACACTGGCCACCTCCAATTCGGCGGTGATCAACGGATGGTCGTCGAGATAATGCGCCCAGACTCGAAGGTCCTCCTGGACAGCTCGGTGCAGGTCAGGCGGACAGTCCAACCCCTGAGCACAGGCGACGATTGCGATGGCCTTGCTGGCCAGGTCGAGGAAATCGGACGTCCAGCGGAGGCGGTCGGGAACCGTACAAGTTGTGGACTGTGCTCCAAGGCGCTGGTTGTCATCCATGCCTACAGCAGACCATTCAGCGAATCATCAGCCAATGCAGCTAGCAGGAATCGGCAGGTCCCGCTGGCCTACCCCCCCAGGTGCCAGCTGTCCACCAAGACGAGCCGCGTTTCCGGCTAGCTGCAATGCGGGCGCCCGATCCAGGACGCATGCTGCTCTGCTCATGACCCGACGCGCCCTGATCGTTGACGACAACACCAACTTTCTGGCGACCGCCCGTCGCCTATTGCAGCGCGAGGGAATCGCCGTCGTGGGGGTGGCCTCGAACGGCGCCGAGGCACTCCGGGGCAAGGAGCACCACGACCCCGACGTGATCCTCGTCGACGTCGACCTGGGACAGGAGAATGGCTTCGACGTGGCGGAACGTCTCCATGCCGCGACGGGAGGACAGCGGCCGGTGGTACTGATCTCGGCCTATCCCAAGCAAGACCTCGAAGATCTCCTCGAGAGCAGCTCGGCGATCGGTTTCGTATCGAAATCGCAGCTGTCAGCCAAGGCAATCATCGAAGTGCTTGACGGTCACAATCATGACAAGGGAACACAGTCGAGCTAGCGGGACTCGAGGAACCGAAGAACCGCCAACACCCGCCGATGATCAGATTCGCTCTCCGGTAGATCTAGCTTCATCAGGATGCTGCGCACGTGCTTCTCGACCGTGCCTTCGGAGACAAAGATCCGAGTAGCGATACCCGCGTTCGACCCGCCCTCGGCCATGAGGGCCAGGACTTCGCTCTCGCGTGGCGATAGGGCATCGAGTGGGTCTCGCCGCCGTTTCGCTCTGACGAGCTCCTGCACCAACGACGGGTCCACCACCGAAGCGCCGGCGGCGATCGACTTGATGGTCTCGATGAACTGGGCAACGTCGGTCACTCGACTCTTCAGCAGGTAGCCCAGACGCTCCCCTCCGGCCAACAACTCCATGGCCTCGTCCACCTCGACGTGCGCGGACAGAACGATGATCGCCGTGTCGGGCAGTTCCTGGCGGATGACCCGCGCCGCTTCGAGGCCCTCGGTCGTGTGAGCCGGCGGCATCCGGATGTCGATGATCGCAACCTCGGGGCTGGTCGAACGGACGATGTCGAGTAGCTCGACCCCGTCACCGGCTTGGCCGACTACCTCGAATCCCCAGCGCTCCAGCAAACTGGCCAGACCTTCACGCAGCAACACATCGTCGTCTGCGACCACCACCCGCGTCGCCTGTTGGCTTTGCGGTCTCGTTTCGGTCCTTCCTGAGGGTGTCGGCACCCAACCATTGTCCTCCATCGGGCCCGACGGTGTTGCCGCCAGTCGGAGCACCGAAATTTTGGCGTCCGTCCTACGGTGGGCCCAATACCGCCGGAAGACGACTCGCCGAGCTGGACGACGGGCGGCCGCTCATCCTTCTCAGCCAGAAACCGCGGGCTGGGCACGAAACGGTCGACTCCGTACCAGGCACGATTACGATTTGTGGGCACGTGCAGGCGACGCGTTGTCGCTGCGATGCGTTGTGCGCGATCGCGAGGGGATGGCGAGCGCCGGTGAACGACGAGGAGTCCCGAGAGCTGGCCGATGAGCACGCGGCGTTGCACCGTGTGGCGACGCTGGTGGCGCGCGGGGTGGCACCGGACGAAGTGTTCGCGGCGGTCACCGAGGAGGTCGGTCAGCTGCTTTCCGTCGAATTCGCGAACTTGGGTCGTTACGAGCCCGACGGGACGATCAGCTTCGTCGCCACCTGGGGCAAGATCGGTGCCCGCTTCCGGGCTGATCACCGGGTGATGCTCGGCGGGAAGAACCTTGCCACGCTGGTCTTCGAGACCGGCCGTCCGGCGCGAATCGACGACTACGTCAGTGCATCCGGACCGTTGGGTGGCACCCTCCGCAAGCTGGGCCTCCGCACCGGCGTCGCCACGCCGATCACCGTCGAGGGCAACGTGTGGGGCGTGATGGCCGTCGGTTCGGCCGGAGACCAGCTCCTGCCCCCGGATGCCGAAGCGCGGCTCGCCAACTTTACCGAGCTGGTGGCGACGGCGATCGCGAACGCCGAGAGCCGCGCCGAACTCGCCCATCTGGCCGAGGAGCAGGCGGCCTTGCGCCGCGTGGCGACGCTGGTGGCGCGTGGGGTGGCGCCGGCGGAGGTGTTCGCGGCAGTCATCGAGGAGGTCGGGCAGCTACTTTCTGTCGAATTCGCGAACTTGGGTCGTTACGAGCCCGACGGGACGATCACCTTCGTCGCCACCTGGGGAAGTTCAGGCGAACGATTCCCTGTCGGCAGCCGGTGGCCGCTGGGGGGAGAAAACCTGGGCACGCTTGTGTTCGAGACCGGCCGACCCGCCCGGATCGGCAGCTACGACGATGCCTCCGGTCCGCTCAGTGCCACCGCACGCGGCAAGGGCCTTCGCTCAGCGGTGGCGACGCCGATCATCGTCGAGGGCCGCCTGTGGGGCATGATGGGCGCCGGATCGAGCCTCGAGAAGGCTCTGCCTCCCGATACCGAAGTCCGGCTGGCCTCCTTCACGGACCTCGTTGCCATGGCGATCGCCAACGCCGAGAGCCGCGCCCAGCTCGTGGCCTCCCGGGCGCGGATCGTCGCCGCCGCTGATGAGACCCGGCGCCGGATCGAACGCGATCTGCATGACGGCACCCAGCAGCAGCTCGTATCGCTGATGCTGGAGCTTCGAGCGGCGGAGGCGGCACAGCCGTCCGACGCGGATGAGCTGCGCGCCCATCTGACCAAGATTGGACAGGGCCTGGCCACCGCGCTCGACGAACTCGGAGAGATCTCGAGGGGGATTCATCCCGCCATCCTCTCCAAGTCGGGGCTGGGGCCGGCGCTCAAAACGCTGGCGCGTCGTTCGGCGGTCCCGGTCGAGCTCGATGTACGTGCCGAGCCGCTGATGCCCGAGCACATCGAGGTGGCGGCGTATTACGTGGTCTCAGAGGCACTTACAAATGTGGCCAAGCACGCGCGGGCTTCCGTGGTGACCATCGAACTCGACGCAGACGACGCGATCCTGCAGTTGACCATCCGCGACGACGGGGTCGGGGGAGCCGACCCTGGTCAAGGGTCGGGACTGGTCGGGGTGGCCGATCGGGTCGAGGCACTCGGCGGCCGGCTTCACATCAACAGCCCCGCCGCCGGCGGAACCTCGCTGCTGATCGAGATCCCTGTCGAAACCCCGAGCAACGAGGTGTCTCCCGAGCTATAGCGGCGCCTCGCATCTCCCGACATACGTGGGCTATGGGCGTCAGGTGGTGGCTCGCAGCAGCTCCTCCCCCCTCGACGTCTGAAGGCCATCCGCCCTGCCGGCAAAGTATCGCTGGTTGAGCATGGTTGCCGATACGTGCTGGGCATCTCTAAATCCGGCCTCACGAGCTAGTGCCAGCATCTCCTCCGGGGTGTAGAAGCTGATGAACGGCGTTCCGGCTGCCCGCGCACCCCTTTCGGCCGCCTGGAATCCGGGTCGAAGGGCGTCATCGTAGAGCTCGGTCGGCAAGAGGAACGTCATGGCGAGCGTCGAACCAGGGGCGAGGCCGGCAACTTCGTGCAAGGCGGCGGCGTTTGCCTCTTTGGTGAGGTACATGGAGACGCCGGTGGAGACGACCACCGCCGGCTGGCCGGGATCGAAGCCGGAGGCGACCACCTGGTCCCACCAGGACCGGCCCGCCTCGAAGTCGACTGGCACCAACCGCAGCCACTCGGGGACACCGAAGCCGAGCTCGACGAGACGTTGGCGCTTCCAGGCCTGGGGACCGGGCTGATCGACCTCGAACACCCGGAGGCGGGAGGCGATCTCTGGCCTGCGCTGGGCGAAGGTGTCCAGACCGGCGCCCAAGATGACGTACTGGGCGACGCCGTGGCCGGCCTGCTCGGCAACCAGATCCTCGACGAATCGGGCACGGGCCACGATGCCCGCCCGGAACCAGCTGGTGCCGGCCGGGTCCATGTCCGGGCGGCCACGCCAACCGTCGTCGGGGTCAGCCAGCAGTAGGCCGATCTCGTCGTCGAGCACATGGGGAGGCGGGTCGACCTGGACGTGCATGGCCCGCCAGAGGGCGACCCGCACCGCCGTGCCGTCTGCAGCCGCGGTCTGTTCGTCAGCCATGGGGTTTACCCTCTCGATGGGGTTAGTTCTTGGCCGGGGCCTGGAGGCTCCAGATGCGGCCGTCGGGGTCGCGGACGGTCATCTCCGTGGTCCCGAAGTGTGTGGCCTCGAAGGGGGTGACCACGTCGACGACTGGATCGGGACGGAACGCCTCTGCATCGGGCACCTTCAGAACGATCTGCATCCCCGGCTCTCGATCCTCGGGGATCTCCGCCACGACGACGTAAGGTCCGCCTCCGTTGCGGAGCTGTCCGGAGCCATGGTCGGTCTCGAACTCCAGCTCGAAGCCCATTGTTGTGAAAAACTTCGCCGCCTTGCCCCAGTTGTGGGTCTCCAGGAACACAGCCTCGATGCCCTCCGTCGTCATGTCAGGTCTCCTTCACATGATCGTCGGGCTGTCCGTGGATGTCATCGAGGTAGGTGCCCAGCGCATCGGCGACCAAGGCCGAGAAGGACAGTTCCGACTCGATGGCTCGGTGCTTCACCTGCTTGATCAGCCCGATCGGCAGGTACACGTTGAATTGCTTGAGGTCCTCGTCACCCACCGCGCTAAGCTAGCAAACTAGCAACCTCGCCGACGCACTTCCGACGATGACTGAGCCGAGTGCCATGGGCAGGCGGACGTCTTCGCGCTCGAAGTGGACGTCGGCACAGATGGGAGGATCGCTTGCCCGTCGAAGACCGAAGAACCGGACTGCCTGGGGGTACCCTTTTCCAGACTGTCAGGAGGACAAGCCGATGCCCCAATTCCCGACGATTACCCACGTCGCACTCACCGTCAGCGATCTCACTCGAAGCGTGCCGTGGTACGAGCGGTTATTCGACTCGAAACCGGTGTTGGACGAAGATACCGGCGCCTTCCATCATGTGGTGTGGCAGGTTGGTGAAACGCTCGTGGGTCTGCACCAGTTTTCCGATCTTGCTGACGATCTCCCCTTCAATGAACGTCGACTGGGCCTGGACCACCTTGCCTTTGCTTGCGCAAGCCGAAACGAGCTGGAACGGTGGGGGGACCGCCTGGATGAGCTCGGTGTCCTACACGGCGGCGTTGTCGACGCACCCTATGGATCCGGCCTGTCATTCCGCGATCCAGACAACATCGCGCTCGAGTTTTTCGCTCCCCCTGCCTAATCGGATCGAGCCCCGGTAGCTCCACCAGTTGGTGGATGAGGGAGGAAAGTAACCTTCTGCCACCAGGTACGAACTCTGGCAACATGAGTCGACCCTCCTCGTCCAGTCCGGCCTGTCCGGCGACGAAAACGAGGCCCCCGGCAATCACCGCATTGGCATAAGACAACGGTCGCGTCGTCGGCAGTCCTGGTATCTCGATCAGACGGATGACGTCGGCCATGACCCGCACACCACACTGGGCCGCCGAAAGGCCCGAACCCTCTTGCTCGGATTGGATTGCTATGGATCCCGTCGAGGCGGTCGCCTCTGGCGCTGGAGTATCTGGGCCAACGAGCGCATGATCAACACCAGACCGAAGACGAGCCCGATGAACCCGAGACCGCGCAGCGAGTCACTGAGAGCGGCGGAACTGGCGGAGCTCGCCGCGACCAAGAGGATGGCCGACGCCAGGGTCCCCACGCCGCCGATCGCCACCATCAGTATGCGGTCGAGCCACCCGTCGACCACACGCCTGTCTTCGCCGCCGTACCGCTCGACCTGCATGCGCAAGCGGCCGGCCCGCAGTTGGGTGGCAAGTTCGTCGACGTGGTCGGGCAGGCCGCGCAGTACCGGAAGGGCCCGAAGCAGCTCGTTCTTGACGGCGTCTTCGCCGATAGCCGCCTGGCTGCTGTCAAGATCGTCGACCAGTGCGGTGGCCTGTGTGGCCATGTCGAACAACGGGGCGATGATCGTGAGCGTTCCGTCCAGTGTGAGGAGCGCCCGCGAAAGAGTGGACATCGATCGGGGAACCCGCAGGTTGTGACGACTCATCACAGCAAGAATGGCCGGGATGATCTTCGGATCGAAACGGCCCCCCGCCTCCTCCAGCAGGGCGCTGAGGTCCGCTTCGAGAAGGCGGAGATCGACGTCGTCAGAGCCGGCCAACCGGCGTACCGCTCGGGCCACCAGCATCGGCTCACCGATGGACATCCCGAGCGCAATCTCCT
>JAUTXB010000090.1 GCA_030838245.1 Acidimicrobiaceae bacterium | reverse complement strand
CGGCGTTGTTGACCACGATGTCGATGTCGCCGTAGGTGTCGATGGCCGTCTGCACCAACCGCGCCGCACCCTCGGAGCTCGAGACGTCGTCACCGTTGGCCACGGCTTGGCCGCCGCTGTCCACGATCTCGTCGACCACCCCTTGGGCCGCGGAGACCGATGCCCCCTTGCCGTCGACCTCGCCGCCCAGGTCGTTGACGACGACTCGCGCCCCTTGATGGGCCAGTTCGAGGGCATGGCCTCGCCCGATTCCCCGCCCTGCGCCGGTGACCACGGCCACCCGACCGTCACAGATCTGTGCCACTGCTGTTCTCCTTTTCTGGTTCGAAGACCGCGATGGCCCGGCCGTCCTCGAGCGGCTCCCACGACAGGCGGACCTGCTGTCCCACGGCGACCGCAGTCGGATCGGTGTTCACGATGTTGCTCATGAACCGGACGCCTTCGTCCAGCTCGACCAGGGCCACTGCGTAGGGAACCTGGTCCTTGAACTCGGGAAGGGCGGCGTTGTGCTGGACGCTGACGGCGTACACCGTGCCCCGCCCGGTCGCCTCCCGCCACTCGATGTCAGTGCCGAGGCAGCCCGGACAGGCAGCTCGGGGATACCAAAAGGGACGGTCGCACGACGTGCACCACGGGAGGACCAGCCGCCGGGTGCGGGTGGCCTCCCAGTACGGGCCGGCTTCGGTCGACTCCAGTTGGGTGGGTCGGGTCACAACGTTGCCTCCGTTCCGAGCACGACGGTCGAGGTGGCCGACAGCACGCCGCCCACACCGTGGGCCACGGCCACGTCGACATCGGGGACCTGGCGGGGCCCGGCCGCTCCCTGGATCTGGCGGACCGCCTCGACCAGCAGGAACATCCCGAACATGCCGGGATGGGTGTAGGACAAGCCCCCGCCCGAGGTCTGGGCCGGGAAGGCGCCGCCCGGCCCGAGCCTGCCGTCGGCCACGAAGGGACCACCCTCCCCCTTGGCGCAAAAGCCCAGGTCCTCCAGGGCCAACAGGACGGTGATGGTGAACGAGTCGTACAGCTCGGCCACGTCCACATCGGTGACGGACACACCGGCCAGGTCGAAGGCCTTCGGACCGGAGACCGACCCGGCCGTGACGGTGAGGTCGGGCATCTGCGAGATCATCTGGTGGCTATGGGCGGTGGCGGCGCCGAGGACGTAGGCCGGGGTTGCCGGCAGGTCTCGGGCCCGCTCGGCACTGGTCAGGACCAGTGCACCGGCACCGTCGGTGACCAGGCAACAGTCGAAGCGATGGAGGGGGGAGGCCACCATGGGCGAAGCGAGCACGTCATCGACCGAGAGGGGATCCCGGTACCGGGCCTTGGGGTTCAAGGCGGCCCAGCGCCGGGTGTCCACCGCGATCTGGGCCAGCTGCTCGGACGTGGTGCCGTAGACGGCCTGGTGGCGACTGGCGGCCAACGCGTAGGCGCCGACCGGCGACTGCATGCCGAAGGGCATCTCCCACTCGAGCCGGGGGGCGACCACACCGGCGGCGGCCGCGTCGGCCTGACCGGCCGCTCCCGAGAACCCACGTCCGCCCCGCTTGGCCGTCGACCGGGGCAGGCTCACGTACGACACCACCACCACATCGGCCAGGCCGAGCTGAATGGCGGCGGCAGCGTGTTCGACGTGGGCCTCGAAGCTCGACCCGCCGATCTGGGTGGAGTCGGTCCAGCGAGCCTGCACGCCCAGGTACTCGGCCAGCTCGACCGAGGGCATGAACAGGCCGCCGACGCACGAGGCCACACCATCGACGTCGGCGATGGTCAGCCCGGCCCCCTCGAGCGCTTCGCCGATCACCGCGCACTCGATGGCCCGAGGAGTGCCGTCGAGCTCTCCGGTGGGCGACACCATGTCGGCGGCACCGACGATGGCTGCCGCCCCCCGTTCCCAAACATGTCGAGCCATGCAGGCAGTCCCTCCCCGGAGCGTCACACGATCGGTCGCTACACTACCTAGTACCTGATAGCCATGTCTCATCTGGTGCGGGGGTCGAGGAATTGGCGGTGTCGTGGCCCGCGCAGTGGTCGTGGCCGGAGAGCGCGCCGCGCACAGTGGAGGAACGAGGTCGAGGACGTGAGCGAGGGACCATACGAAGTGCTGCTGGTCGAGGTGGAGGCGGGGGTGGCGGTCATCACCTTGAATCGGCCCGAGCAGCTGAACGCCTTCACACCGCGGATGGGGCTCGAGCTCGGGCACGCGCTGGTCACTCTGGAGGCGGACGAATCGGTGCGGGCCATCGTCATCACCGGCGCCGGTCGGGCCTTCTGTGTCGGTGCAGCCCTCGACCCGGAGCGATCGACGTTCACCGGTGGCGGCAACGACGAGCTTGAACCGGTCGGTCCCCACACGTCCACGCTGTCGCCCTGGACCATGACCACGCCGATACTGGCAGCCATAAACGGCCACGCCGTCGGGCTCGGGCTCACCTACGCGCTGCAGTGGGACATCCGCATCGCAGCCGAGGACGCCAAGCTCGGGTTCGTGTTCACCCGCCGGGGCGTCCTCCCCGAAGCCAACTCACTCTGGCTGTTGAGCCGAGCCATCGGATCCTCGCGTTCCTTAGAGCTGCTGTTGACCGGCCGCACCTTTTCGGGCGCCGAGGCGGCCGAGCTGGGACTCGTCTCCCGGGCCCTCCCGGCCGACCAGGTGCTCCCGGCCACGCTCGACATCGCCCGCGACATCGCGGCCAACACGGCGCCGGAGTCGGTCTCTCTCACCAAGCAGCTCTTCTACGAGTTCCTGACCACCGGTGATCGGGTGGCGGCCCGGGCCGAGGAGCGGGATGCCTTTCAATACCTGGTCGGGCAGCCCGATGGCAAGGAGGGCATGGTGTCGTTCCTGGAGCGGCGGGCGCCCGAGTGGACCGGGTCCAAGCATGTCGACAGAGGGGAGCCCTGATGGCACCGGATGGGAAGACGGTCGTGATCACCGGGGCCGGCCACGGGATCGGGCGGGCCACGGCGCGACGGTTCGCGGCCGACGGCGCCCAGCTCGTGCTGGGCGACTACAACGAGGAGACGCTGGCCGAGGCGGCAGAGGAAACAGCCTCGGGTGGGGCCACCGTGCTCCCGGTCCCGTTCGACCAGCGCTCGAGCACCAGTGCTACGTCGTTGATCGACGCGGCCATCGAACGCTTCGGTCGTATCGATGTGCTGACAACGGTGGCCGGCATCTACCCGTTCGCCTCCGCTGGGGCCACGTCCGACGAGCTCTGGGCCGATGTGTTGGCCACCAACCTGACCGGTGTCTTCTATTGCTGCCGGGCGGCCCTGCCGGCCATGTTGGCCGCCGGCGGTGGATGCATCGTCACCATCTCGTCGGGCACGGCCGAGATCCCCTACGCCGGAATGGCCGCTTACTCGGCCAGCAAGGGGGGAATCGAGGCCCTCAGCCGCGTGCTGGCCAAAGAGGGTGCGCCGACCGTACGGGTGAACGCCGTCGCTCCCGGTCCCACCATGACCTGGCCGCAGGACCCAGACGACGCTGCGGTCGACGACGAGCTGGCGGCGGCGGCCAAGCTCATCGACAACGTGCCCCTGGCCCGATGGGGGCAACCCGAAGAGATCGCCGACGCCATCGCCTTTCTGGCCTCCGATCGGGCTTCGTTCATCACCGGGCAGGTCATCCGGGTGAACGGCGGGAACCACATGGCATGAGTCCGCCAGAGGCCCTCGGCCGGACTCGTGCCGCGTCCGACGGTCGTCGGTCAGACACTCGTGTCATCTACGGTCCCGACGACCGTCCCGCTGCGGCATCAACGAAAAATCCCCTGCCCGGGCGCTCGGTCGGGCACCCACCCCCCACGGGCCGGCCGCCCAGGGTCATTGGCAGCTCGCGACTCTGACAAAGTAGTCTCAGGCCCGAGATCACATCAGTCGTCGACCGCGGAGGGGGCCATGTCAGTGAACATCGGCAAGATGTTCCATATCGTCCACATCTCCGAGGTGCTTGGTCCCCTCGATACCTGGTACGACGACGTGTTCGCGCCGCGGCGGGGGATCATGGACAACGACTACCTGGCCCTTGAAATGCGGGACGGATCGCTATTGGCCATCGGCGACACGGTCATCGAGACCATGGCCCCTTCCCCCCTCTCCGGCTCGGAAGTCCTGCCGGTGGGAAAGTTCTTCGCCCGGTTCGGACGTCACCTCCATTCGTTGGCCTGGTACACCGACGACGTGGGGGCGGTCTGGGAGCGACTGGTCGATCAGGGGATTCGAGTCATCCACCACGGACCGACCGAACGCCCCGACGAGGGCGACATCTACACCCACCCCAAGGACACGATCACCCAGCTCGAGTTCTTCCAGCCGCCGGCGGCGACCGGTGGCCCTCCGGACCCGCGCTTTGATCCGACGTGGCCGGAACAGTGGGCCGCCTCCGCCAACCCGCTCGGTGTGGATCGCCTGGCCTATGCCACCGTGGTGAGCCACGACATGGACCGGGCCACGTCGATCTACGTCGACGTGCTCGGGGGGACGATCATCGACGAGGGCTCCTCGGCGTTGACCGGAACGG
>JAUTXB010000156.1 GCA_030838245.1 Acidimicrobiaceae bacterium | reverse complement strand
CCGCTTCTCGGCCTGCTGGCCTGTGTGATCTCGGGCATCCTCTTGACCCAGAAGGTCAACGATCAGTTGTCGACCACCAGGCAGACGTCAAACGCCATTGCCGACATCAACGCCAAGCTGCAGCTGTTGACCAACGCCGAGACCGGCGTCCGCGGCTACGCGGCCACGGGCGATCAGCAGTTCCTGCAGCCGTACAACCAGGCGGTTGCGGCGTTGAGCGGCGCGCTGAACAGAGGCGTGCCCGGCGCCGCCGGGGTACTCACCCCGAGCCAGACCGCCGCGCTCAAGTCCCGCATCGTGTCGGAGTTCGTGTTGTTGAGCCAGGTTCGCTCGGGTGTGGCCGACCACACCCTGGCCGGCACGAACCTGACCGACAAGCTGTTGGTCGGCAAGAGCCTGATGGACGGCATACGTCGAGAGGTAAGCCAGGTTGAGAACGACCTGGGCTCGGCCCGCAACAGCCAACGGGCTCAGCTGAACTCCTACGTGGCGTGGTCCCGAGCGGTGGACTACATCGGTCTGGGCGTGATCGTGCTCAGCGTTGTGCTCGCCGTGGCCATGCTGCGAAAGGCTTCTCGTCGGATCGCCCTCATCGCCCGCAACGCCGCCCACCTGGGCGCGGACGAGCCCCTGGAGCCCGCACCGGAGTCGGAAGACGAGCTGGGTCAGTTGGGGGCGGCGGTGAAGACTGCGTCCAGCCTTTTGGCCGAGCGCAAGTCGGACCTTGAGCGCGCTCGGGACGAGGCCCTGGCCGCCACTCAGGCCAAGGATGAGTTCCTCTCTCGCATGAGCCACGAGCTGCGGACCCCGCTGACGGCCATCCTGGGTTTCGGCCAGCTCTTGCAGCTCGAGGAGTTGAGCCCCGACAACGCCGACAGCATCAACCACATCGTGTCCGCCGGACAGCACCTCCTCCAGCTGATCAACGAGGTGCTCGACATCTCGCAGATCGAATCGGGCAACCTGTCGCTGTCCATGGAGCCGATCATGCTCGGGGACGTCGTGGCCGAGATCGTGTCGCTGATGGGCCCGATCGCCGCCGCCCGGGCCGTCACCGTCGAGCAACACGGCCTCGACGATCTCGCCGTCTGGGCCGACCGCCAGCGGATCAAGCAGGTCCTGTTGAACCTGGTATCCAACGCCATCAAGTACAACCGCGAAGGGGGCAGCGTCGTTATCACCGGGTCAGCGTCGGTAGAGATCGTGGCCCTTACCGTCTCTGACACCGGACTGGGGATTTCCGGGCCCAACCTCGAGCGCCTCTTCGTGCCCTTCGACCGCATGGGGGCGACCCACAGCGGCATCGAGGGAACCGGCGTCGGGCTGTCCCTGTCCAAGGCCCTGGTCGAGGCCATGGCCGGCACCATCGGCGCAGGCAGCGAGGTCGGCCACGGATCGAAGTTCTGGGTGGAGCTCCCCCGGGCCGAGTTCGACTCGCATCGCCCGTCGGTACTGGGGGCGGACAAGGCCGGGGGAGTGGTCCTCTATGTGGAGGACAACCTGGCCAGCCTCCGGATGATCGAGCGGCTGTTCAACGGGCGCTCCGAGACGCTCCAGGTCTCCGTGCAAGGGACCCTCGCCCTGGAGCTCGCCCGCGAGCTTCACCCGGTACTGATCCTCTTGGACCTCCACCTTCCCGACATGAGCGGGGAGGAGGCGCTCCGGCGGCTCAAATCGGATCCGGCGACAGCATCCATCCCGGTGGTGGTCCTGTCGGCCGATGTGACGCCCGGTCGGATCGAACGGATCTTGGACGCGGGCGCGGTGGGCTACTTGGCCAAGCCGGTCGACGTCCCCCGTCTCATCGGCTACTTGGACGAGGCCAGCCGGATGCCCGGGCCCGTGCCACCGGCCGCGCCGGTGCAGACCGGCGAACCGCACCCGTGACAGGGGCGACCGCCGGTTCCACCGGGTCGCACGGGCACCACGCTGATGCGTCGTGTCGTGGGCCGTTCGGCCACGGCCAGCGCGGGAGCTTCTGAGCGCCTCAGTCCAGGATCGTGAACCGGCCGCTGGCCAGTTGATACACAGCCCCCACGATCTTGAGCTTCCTGGCGGTGACCGCCGGCTGCAAGACAGCGGTCGAGGCGTTCAGCGCGGCCACCTGGTTCCGCACGTTCTGCTGGATGGCTGCGTCGAGCTGGGTGGCGGCGGGGTCGTTCTGCACCGATTGCGCGGCCGGGAGTATGGGCACCAGCAGTGCCGGGATGTCTCCGGGTGGGGCCGGGCTTCCCTTGACCTGTTTCAACGACGCCTTGACCGCTCCACAGTCCTGGTGGACGGTGGCAGCACCCGAACTGCACGCGGCCAGCGCGCCACCCAGGACCAGTCCCTCCGAGGCCACCGCACCAGCATGCAGGAAATTCCGCCGTGAAAGACTGGATATGTCCATTGCATTCCCCCCGGATACGCTTCAGCTGTTGGGCGATCACAATCAGAACGGGTTCCCGTCAACACGATGAGTGTTCGGATTAGCGAGCGGTTTGCCAACCCCGTGCCTGGGGTACGACGGTCTAACTAGGAGGTCGGCCCCACAACCATGGCGAAGCGATCCGCGGCAAGGGCGCGGTCACAGGAGGCGGAGGGGAGGGAGCCGGTCGATCACAGCAGGCCCGCGCCCGCCTCTCAGGGCCAAAGCCCGCCGCCCACGTCACGGGGCAAGGTCCGACCGGTCATCGAGGCGGTACGCCCCCAGGTCGACGGCGGTCGCTATCCGGCCAAGGCTGCCGTCGGCGACGAGGTGACCGTTGAGGCCGATGCATTCGCTGACGGGCACGACCTGCTCGTCTGCGAGGTGCGTCACCGCCACGCATCGGACAACCGTTGGCTGGCCGTGCCCATGGCCCCGATCGGCAACGACCGGTGGCGCGGGGCATTCCCGGTATCGGACCTGGGCCGCCACCGCTTCGCCGTGCACGCCTGGATCGACCGCTTCGGGACCTGGCGCCGAGACCTCAGAGCGAGGATCGACGCCGGACAGGACGCCTCGGCCGATCTTCTCGTCGGGGCCGAGCTGGTGCAATGGGCCGCCCGGCGGGCCCGTGGGGCGGACAAGCGGACCCTTACCGCACTGGCCGGCCGTCTCCGTGACGCCGAGCACAGCCCGTCCGCCTCTGTGGCCGAACTCGTCTTCGGCGACGACCTGGCCGAGCTGGCGCGGCGCTACCCCGATCGGACGGCGGCGGCAGCCTCGCTCGAGCTGAGTGTCTTCGTCGACCCCGAACGCGCCCGCTTCAGCACGTGGTACGAGCTCTTTCCCCGCTCGGCTTCGCCCGATCCCACCCGGCACGGCACGCTCGCTGACGTGGAGGGGCGCCTCCCGTACCTGACGCGACTGGGTATCGATGTGCTCTATCTTCCGCCCATCCATCCCATAGGGGCGACCAGCCGGAAGGGAGACGACGGGTCCCCGGTGGCCGGACCGGGCGATCCGGGTTCGCCCTGGGCCATCGGAGCAGCCGACGGAGGTCACACGTCTGTCCATCCCCAGTTGGGCTCCATCGACGACGTCGACCATCTTGTCGGCGCCGCCGCCTCGGTCGGCATCGACGTGGCCCTCGACCTTGCCTTCCAATGCTCGCCCGACCACCCGTGGGTAGGCGAGCATCCCGAATGGTTCCGCCACCGTCCCGACGGGTCCATCCGGTACGCCGAGAACCCGCCCAAGCGTTACGAGGACATATTCCCCCTCGATTTCGAGACCGAGGACTGGCGCCAGCTCTGGGACGCGTTAAAAGAGGTGGTGGAGTTCTGGATCGGCCATGGGATCACCGTGTTCCGGGTCGACAACCCCCACACCAAGCCGCTGCCCTTTTGGGAGTGGTTGATCAGCTCGGTCAAGCAACTACACCCCGAGACGATCTTCCTGGCCGAGGCGTTCACCCGTCCCAAGGTCATGTACCGCTTGGCCAAGGTGGGCTTTACCCAGTCGTACACCTATTTCACCTGGCGTCAGACGCGCTGGGAGCTCGAGTCCTACCTGACCGAACTCACCGCCACCGAGGTGGCCGATTTCTTCCGGCCCAACTTTTGGCCCAATACCCCTGACATCCTTACTGACCAGTTGCAACACGGTGGCCCGTCAATCTTTTCCGTCCGCCTGGTCCTGGCCGCCACCCTGGCCGCCAGCTACGGCATCTACGGCCCTGCCTTCGAGCTCCAAGAGCGCGTTCCCCGCCAGCCCGGTTCCGAGGAGTATCGCCACTCCGAGAAGTACGCCATCCGGCACTGGGACCTGGATCGGCCGAACAGCCTGGCCGCCCTGGTCTCCCGGCACAACCGCATCCGTCGCGGCCACCCCGCCTTGCAGTTCAACGACTCGCTCCGGTTCCACGGGAGCGAGAACGAACAGCTGTTGGTGTACTCCAAGTCGCGTCCTGCTCAGGCAACTACGGCACGTGGTCTGGCGGGAACGGAAGCTGACACGATGGTCATGGTGGTCAACCTGGATCCCACCCATCGCCAGTCGGGATGGATCGATCTCGACCTCGACGCCCTGGGTATCGAGGTCGGCCGCCCCTTCGACATGCACGATCTCCTCGCCGATGCCCACTATCAGTGGGAAGGAGCGCGCAACTTCGTGATCCTCGACCCAAAGGTCGTTCCCGCCCATATCCTCCACCTCGGCCGGCCGACGGCGATCACCGCCAATCGGGCCGCAGACACCCGAGGGGTTCGATGAACCCCCGTACGGCCATCACCGAAGCGGCGGCCGAACCGCCGGACAGCGTGCGCCATTGGTACAAGGACGCGGTGATCTACGAGCTGCACGTCCGGTCGTTCCGCGACAGCGACGGTGACGGGGTCGGGGACTTCCTGGGCCTTATCGAGAAGCTCGACTACCTCCAAGAGCTCGGTGTAACCGCGTTGTGGTTGCTGCCCTTCTACCCGTCACCGCTCCGAGACGACGGGTACGACATCTCCGACTATCGACAGGTCCATCCGAGCTATGGCACCCTGCGTGACTTCCGGACCTTCCTCCGGGAGGCCCACCGCCGCGGGCTGCGGGTGATCACCGAGCTGGTCCTCAACCACACCTCCGACGAGCACCCGTGGTTCCGGCGCGCCCAGCGCGCCCGCGCCGGTACCTCGTACCGGGACTTCTATGTGTGGAGCGACACGCCGGAGCGGTTCCAAGAAGCCCGGGTCATCTTCAAGGACTTCGAGACGTCCAACTGGACGTTCGACCCGGTCACCCACGCCTACTACTGGCACCGCTTCTACTCCCACCAGCCGAACCTCAACTACGACAATCCGGCGGTCAGGCAGGCAATGTTCGATGTCGTCGACTTCTGGCTCGAGATGGGGGTGGACGGGCTCCGGCTCGATGCCGTCCCCTACATCTTCGCCCGGGAGGGGACCACCTGCGAGAACCTACCCGAGACCTTCGACTTCCTCCGCGACCTGCGTACCCACGTCGACAAGCGGTTTGAGGACCGGATGCTGCTGGCCGAGGCGAACCAGTGGCCCGAGGATGCCGTGGCCTATATGGGCGACGGCGACATCTGCCAGATGGCGTTCCATTTCCCGCTGATGCCCCGGATGTTCATGGCCGCACGGCAGGAGGACCGGTTCCCCATCGTGGACATCCTGACCGAGACGCCCGAGACCCCTCCCGATTGCCAGTGGGCCCTGTTCCTGCGCAACCACGACGAGCTCACCCTGGAGATGGTGACCGACGAGGAGCGCGACTACATGTACCGCGTGTACGCCCAGGATTCCCAAGCCCGGGTCAACGTGGGCATCCGGAGGCGCTTGGCTCCGCTGCTCGGGAACGACCGGACGATGATCGAGATGATGAACGGTCTCCTGTTCTCGTTGCCCGGCACCCCGATCCTCTACTACGGCGACGAGATCGGCATGGGCGACAACATCTACCTGGGCGACCGTAACGCCGTGCGTACGCCGATGCAGTGGGACAGCGATCGCAACGCCGGCTTCTCCCGGGCCAATCCCCAGCAGCTCTACCTGCCGGTGATCATCGACCCCGAGTACCACTTCGAGGCCCTCAACGTCGAGGCGAACCACAACAACCCCAACTCGCTGTTCTGGTGGACGAAGCGCATGATCGCCCTGCGCAAACGCTCCGGCGTCATGGGCAGGGGCGACGTCGAGTTCCTGTTCCCTGACAACCCCAAGGTGCTGGCCTTCGTGCGCCGCCTGGGCGACGAACGCGTCCTCGTCGTCGCCAACCTCTCCCGCCATGCCCAGTACGTCGAGCTGGGCCTGGGCGACTACGAGGGCATGGTGCCGACCGAGGTGCTCGGTGGCACGCGGTTCCCTCCCGTCGGCCGGCTGCCGTACCTGCTGACGCTGGGCCCGTACGGATTCGTCTGGCTCTCCCTCGAGCACGACAGCAGCGACGCGACGGCAACCAGCGGGCTCCCGGTCGCCCTGCCCGTCACCGGCCCCTGGGAGTCGGTCTTCTCCGGGCGGGACCGCGCCGGTCTGGAGCGGGTGCTGCGCACCTGGCTGCGATCGCGGCGGTGGTACGCGGGCAAGGAACGCCACATCTCCTCCGTGCGGATCACGGCGACGATCCCCCTTCCCGAGCGCACGACGATGACATTTCTCACCGTCTCGTATGCCGAAGGCGAGCCGGACACCTATGTCG
>JAUTXB010000049.1 GCA_030838245.1 Acidimicrobiaceae bacterium | reverse complement strand
GGCCGCATCGCTCAGGGCCGAAACGATGCCCCTGGTCAAGTGGTACTTGCCCTCACAGCGTTGGTACGGATCAGTGTTGGTGCCCATGGCGATGGCATCGCCGGCCCACCGGTCGGCACGAAGCTCGGCCCTCACCCGCTCGACGGCGTTGACCTTGACCACCAGCTTTCGATCGAAGTCCTCACCGATGCCCAAGCCCAGGTACTCATGGGTGGGACGGGCGAAGCAGTACACGCAGGCGTGGCTACAGCCCCGATAGGCGTTGATGGTGTGGCGGAAGGGCATGGACGAGGCGGCCGGCACCGTGTTGATGATCCGCTTGGCGTTGACGTGGAGGAATTCGTAGCCGCGGAACTCGCCCGTGCCCACATGGCGTTCTCCCAGGTCTTCGGGGGTGAACAAGGCCAGCTGGCCACCGTTGGTGTCGTCGTCGGCGAGCTTCCACCGAAAGGAGCCGGGGGGACCCATGGAGATAGAGTAGCGAACATACGTTCGATACGGAAGCCGGACAGTCGGAAGTCGATGCGAAGTCCATGCGCCGAGGCGGCCTTGGTACCCCCGGTCGTGGGGGCGTTGCCCAAGCAGACTGGTTTCTGGGAAGCCGACCGCCGACAAAGGAGCACGTTCATGATCTTCGGGGCCCATGTCATCGTGTACAGCCAGGATGCGAGGGCTGATCGCGCCTTTTTCGAGACGTGCTCGGCTTCTCATCGGTGGACGCGGGCCACGATTGGCTGATCTTCGCGCTGCCTCCGGCAGAGGTTGCCGTTCATCCCGCCGAAGAAGGCGTCGGGCGAGACCTCTATTTCATGTGCGACGACCTGAAAGCCGAGATGGCGGCACTGGCAGCGAAGAACGTCCAGTGCTCAAACGTGGAAGAGGCACGGTGGGGTTCGGTGACCAGGATCCGGCTTCCCGGTGGAAGCGAGGTCGGTCTCTACCAGCCGAAGCATCCGCTGGCCGTGCTGCTCGACACACAGTGACTGTGACCACGACCCTGTGGGCCCAGATCGAACAGTAAGGTCGGATTCTGTGGCGCAGGTGCTGGTCATCGGAGGAACGGGCACGCTCGGCCGGCGCCTGACCCCAACCCTGGTCGAGCGGGGGCATACCGTGCGCGTCCTGTCGCGCCAGACCACCCCGACCGTGACATCGGGGGTGACGGCCTACCGAGGTGACGTCCGCAGCGGCGAGGGCCTGGCTGCGGCGCTCGAGGGGGTCGACACCGTCGTCCAAGCGGTGGCCAGCACCTGGAGCGCCAAGCCGACCGAGCTCGGGGGGATGCGCACGCTGCTGGCCGCTCGCGGCGACCGGCACGTGCTCTATGTCTCCATCGTCGGTGTGGATCAGAATCCTTTCGCCTACTACCGGACGAAGTTGGAGGCAGAACGCCTGCTCGAGCAGTCCGACGGTCACTGGACCATCCAGCGCGCCACCCAGTTCCATGACCTTGTCGATCGATTCCTGGGCATGCCGGTGTTCGTCAAGACACCGCACCTTCGCTTCCAGCCCATTGCCACCGGCGACGTGAGCGTGCGCCTGGCCGAGCTGGTGGCTGTCGGTCCCAGCGGGCACGCCCCCGACATTGGCGGTCCGGAGGTCCTCTCGATCGACGAGCTCAACCGGATCAGAGCGAGGGTCACCGGCAAGCGGGCCCGTCTGCTCCCGCTCCCCGTTGTCGGATTCGTCAAAGCCTTCGACCAGGGCGCCCATCTCGCTCCCGACCATAAAGTGGGGACCCAGACATGGGAACAATGGCTGTCGGCCAACCGGCAGCCGTAGGCGCATCCGTCGGGCGTCCTCGGTTTCCCCTACAACCTGACTTGAGACTATGACCGTGCCCGAAGCCAAGACCAAAGTGCCGCCATCGTGAATCTCGCCGGATCGGGCGACGGTTTCATCACGCTGGCCGACGGGTCCATGCGGTGGGGGAAGTACGGAGCGGCCGGCGTGCTGGTCCGCCATGTCGGTCCCGACGGCACCTGGTACTTCCTGGCCCGACGTTCGATGCACTGCCATCGGGGCGGCACCTGGGCTATTCCCGGTGGAGCCCTCGATCTCGGCGAGGCACCCATCGATGGCGCCTTGCGAGAGTTCGGCGAGGAGATCGGTCACCAGCTCGACCGGTTCGAGCTCGGGGAGACCCACCAGGACGACCACGGTGGATGGTCCTACTGGACGGTGATCATCGACGTGCCCCTACGGTTCGATCCCCCGGCCACGCTGGGCTGGGAGACGGCCGAGGCCCGGTGGGTGGCCGACCACGAGCTGGGCGAGCTCGAGCTGTTCGACGCCTTCTCGTCCACGCTGAGCCGACTCGGGCTCCTCTGACTCCGAACGGCGTGGCCTCGGACCCTCGTCAACGATGACGTCACCAGACCCATAGCCCCACCCTCCGTCAGAGCACGCCCTCCAGCCGGGCCGCGACCTCCCGGTACCGAGAGACGGGGACCAGGTGGACCCCCTCGAAGGCATCGCTGTCGCGGACCTGGAGTACCAGCTCGCATGCCGCCGCGACCCCGGCATCGGGGTCGCGTTCGATCGAGCGGACGAGAGCGGCAGGGATGTCGATATCCGGGATACTGGCGGCCAGATTGGCCGCCATGGTCGCACTGGCCAGGGTCATGACCCCGGCGTAGACCGGTATGTCGAGACCGACCTGCTCGCGCCAACGGAGGAGCGGCTCGAGGGAGAAACCGACCTGGACGAAGAGGAAATCCGCCTGGCGCTTCCACTCCGGCAACGGACCGAGCCCGGCGGCGGCGCCGACCCGGAACGGGGTGACCCGGGCCAGTCCCGGTCGTGCGGCGAACGCCCGCGCCTCGTCGAGCATGGTCCGGACGGTGAGTTCGCCGGTGCGCCCACCGGTCGCCGGCTTGTCGCCGTAGACGAACAGGAACTGGTCGACGCCGTAGGCGGCGGCGGTGAGGAGATCGCGCTGGAAGCCCAGCAGGTTTCGGTCCCTGGCGTTGAGACAGGCGATCGACCGTCCGCCCATCACCTGCACCTCGTGGGCCACGGCCACGCTGGAGACGGTGGCCCGGCCGATGTGGTTGTCGGGGATGAGGAACGCCGATGCGATCGGGCCCAGCGTGTCGATCTGACGACGGACGTGGTCCAGGTCGGGCGCGGTCGGTGGCTCGATCTCGCAGATCAGCTCGAATGACCGTGCCCCCATGACGGCAGCCTAGAAGGTGCCGCCGGTCGCCCCCATGAATGCCTACGCGGTTCCCTCGGGGTCCGGCGCGTCAGCCGGACTTGCCGGCACTCGCACCAGCGTTCCCGGTTCGATGGGCCGGTACGTGTCGAACCATCGGGTCAGCGAATGGGGTACGACGGCGATGAGCAGCCAGACATATTTGGCCGCCTCAGTGTTGTAGGTGGCAACCACAATGGAGATGGCCACCACCATCACTACCCCCAGGGTGCGCAAGCGACCGGACCGGATCGCCTGCCGCTCGGCCCAGGGCACCAACAGCCCCCGGCGCTGGGCCACGGTGACGACGGTGAAGGTGGACACGCTGGCCAGGATCAGGTTGATCGAGAAGATGTCCACGGCCAGGGGGTTGCTGCCGAACTGACCGAGCAGGTTGCTGGTGAAGGGCAGCAACGTCAGGGTGAAGAGGAAGAAGAAGTTCCACCACGCCAGCCCTTCGTCGTGTCCGGCCATGAGGCGGAAGGCCCGGTGGTGGGCCAGCCAGAACTGGCAGATCACGTAGAACGCCACCACGTAGCTGATCAGTGGGTCGGACAGCGCCCTGAGTTGGTGGGCTAGCCAATCCGCCGATATGGCGTTGTTGTGACTGTGGGGCAGGTTGGGCACGTGGAGCGACAGGACCAGCAGTGTCAAGGCGATGGCGACCACGCCGTCGGACAGCGCCAGCAGACGCTCGACCCCCGGTGCGTTCGGCGCGAGTGGGCGCTCCGCCATCCTCAATCCGGGTGCGTGGGGTCCACCGTCACTTCATCTCCACCTGCTCAAGGTACCTCTCGTCCCAGTGGAGGAACTGCTCTTGCGGCAGCAACAGGCAGTGGGTCGGCTCGAGGGCGGCGACGAAGTCACGGTCGTGGCTGACCACGACGACGGTGCCCTCCCAGTCGCTGAGCATGCCGCCGACCGCCTTGATCGATGACGGATCGAGGTTGTTGGTCGGCTCGTCGAGGAGGAGCACGTTGGCCTGCCCGGCGGCCAGCATGGCCAGGCCCAGCTTGGCCCGCTCGCCGCCCGAAAGCGTGCCCGGCATCTGGTGGGCGGCCTTTCCAGCGATGCCGAACGATCCCAGGAGCGCCCGTCGCTCCGTCTCGGTGGTCAGCACGCTGTCGTCCAGGTTCTCGAGCACGGTTGCGCTCAGGTCGACCTGTTCGTGCTCCTGGGCGAAGTAGCCCAAGACCACGTTGGCCCCCAGCTCGATGCTGCCGCCCGAGGGCTTCTGCACCCCGGCCAGGCAGCGCAGCAAGCTCGACTTGCCGGCACCGTTGCGTCCCACGATCACGATCCGGTCACCGCGACGGGCGTGGAACTCCACCTTGGACAAGACGGTGGACGCCCCATAGCGCACGGCCAGCTCGTGGGTCCGCAGCGGGACCTCGCCCGACCGCCGGGGAGTGGGCAGCCGGAACTTGCTGGCCCGCTCGCGCTTGTGGACCTCGGTCTTCGACGACTCCAGCCGCTCGACCCGCTTGTCGATGGACTTGGCGATGCGGGCCCGCCGGTTGGTGCTGCCTCGCATGGAGTCGGCCAGCGTCGACAAGCGCTTGATCTCCCGTCCTTCCAACTGGGCCGAGCGTTCCCGCTGGGTCAGGTCCGCCTCCAGCTGGGTGAGGTAACTCGAGTAGGTGCCCTTGAACTCGTGGAGGCGGCTGTCGGAGAGGTGGAGCACCTTGTTGATGGAGCGGTCCAGGAGCTTCAGGTCGTGGCTGACCACCAAGATGGCGCCGGCGAATTTCTCCAGCTCCTCCATGAGCCACTTCTTGGCTGGGAGGTCGAGGTGGTTGGTCGGCTCGTCCAGGATCATCATGTCCGGCCCTTGGAACAGGATGCGGATGAGGTCGACCCGTCGCCGCTGGCCGCCGGACAGCCCCTCGATGTCCTCGAGCAACAGCTCCTGGCGCAGTCCCAGGCCATCGGCCAGCCGGGCCATGATGGCTTCGGCCTCATAGCCGCCGTTCTCACGGAACTGCTCCTCCAAGTCGGAGAACAGCTCGATGTTCTCCGAGCTCGGGTCCTTGGCCATTTGGGTGCGAGCCTTGCCCAGCGCGTCGTCGAGGACATCGAGGCCCCGGGCCGACAGGACGTGGGAGAAGCCGTTGGGGTCGAGGCCGAGACCCTGGGGGACCGGCACCTGGGGGAGGTAGCCGAAGGTGCCTCGGATGCGCACGCTGCCCGTGGAGCGGACGTTGCGTCCCGGCTCCTCGATGACCACGGAGATGAAGGTCGACTTGCCCGTCCCGTTGCGGCCGACCAGTCCGACCTTCTCACCGGCGCCGATGACGAAGGAGGCGTCCGAGAGCAGAGTCCGGTCGCCGATTTCGATGGTGAGGGAGGATCCGACGATCATCAGGGAGGGGGAGAGGTGAGCGGGGCCCGACCGGACGTGAGTACCGGAACGACGTGCCGGCGGTTCCCGGCGCGTGTAACCCGCCTCTTATCCTCCCACATCCGACAATACGGTCGGTTCAACCCCCCGAGACCAGTTCGTCCCCTCCGGCCGGTGGGGTCAGGTCATCGACGCTCTCGAGCCATCCTGGGGGGAGCGACACCGGCCGCGGCCCGTTGGTGTGTCCTCGGGCCATTCGCACCGCCTCGACTGGGAACGGCTGGTCGGCATCCAGCGAGGACACCGCCACCTCCAAGTCGGCCATCGACTCGAGTTGGGCCATGCCCCGCCGGTGCTCGCCGCCCACCGGGAAGCCGGTCAGGTACCAGGACACGTGCTTGCGGAACTGCCGGATCCCATGGCTCTCGCCGAACAGCTCGCACAGCAGCCCGGCGTGGGTGACCATCACCGTCGTCACCTCGCCCAGGTTCGGCGGGCGCTGGGGCGGGCGGCCAGCGAAGGCGTCGGCCAGGTCCCGGAACAGCCACGGGCGCCCCAGACAGCCCCGCCCCACGACCACGCCGTCGCACCCGGTCACCGCCATCATGGCCATGGCGTCGGAGGCCTCCCAGATGTCCCCGTTCCCCAGAACGGGAACCGTGGTGACATGGGCCTTCAGCTCCCCGATGGCCGTCCAGTGAGCCGATCCCGAGTAGAGCTGCTCGGCCGTTCGGGCGTGGAGGGCGACCGCGGCCACACCCTCCTCCTCGGCGATCCGACCCGATTCCAGATAGGTCATGTGAGAGTCGTCCACCCCGAGCCGGAGCTTCACCGTGACCGGGACCGATCCGGCCGCCGCCACCGTGGCCCGGATGATCGCCTGGAGGAGGGCGCGGTGCACGGGGAGGGCGGCGCCACCACCCCTGCGGGTGACCTTGGCCGCCGGGCAGCCGAAGTTGAGATCGATGTGGTCGACGCCGATGTCGTCGATCAGCCGGCGCACCGCGGCGTGCATGACCACAGGGTCCACCCCGTAGAGCTGCACGCTCCGGTAGGGCTCGTCATCGGCGAACGTGACCATGTCGAGCGTCTTGGCGTTGCCCTCGATCAGGGCTCGTGCCGTGATCATCTCGCTGACGTACAGCCCGGCGCCGTAGGTGCGGCACAGCCGGCGGAAGGCCCGATTGGTGACCCCGGCCATCGGCGCGAGCACCACTGGTGGGTCGACCTCGAGGGACCCGATGCTCAGCGGGGGGACCGCCACCGCCGTAGGTGCGCCCCAGCTCATGGCGACCACAGATCGGTGATCTCGATGCCCAGCCGGGCCAGCAGCGTGCGGAAGGTGGGGAGGGAGAGGCCGACGACGTTCCCCGGGTCACCATCGATCCCCGTGACGAACGG
>JAUTXB010000029.1 GCA_030838245.1 Acidimicrobiaceae bacterium | reverse complement strand
ATCCAGGATCCGTCGGACGTCGCCGAGGTGGTGGTGCAGGTCGTGGCCGACCTGCCTGGTCACGTCGGCCAGGGTGAACGAGCCCATCGCCTGATGCTCGATCACCACGCCGCCACTGTCGCCGACCATCCGGGAGGCCTCCCGCATGTCGGCAGTAGCCCGGGCCAGTGACCACAAGGCGGCACCCACCGGCATGGCCTCGTAGCGGCGTGCCTTGGCCAGGTCATCCTGGTCGTATCCGACAACCGAACGCCCGGCACCCGAGGCCGAACCGGCCAGGCGCTCCGCCCAGATCCGAAGGTTGTCCCCGGCGTGCCACATATACGCCCGAACCGACCACGCCAGCGAGGGCATCCGCTCGGACCCGGTCCCGCCGGCTATCAGCGAGTCAAAATCCGCCGGGGCACGGTCGATTGCCATCACGACGTCGGCCACCGGGGCTGACCAACTGAACCCGCAGAGCGAGCAGGGATCGCCGTAGGTCAGTGGCCCCCAATCGTTCACCTTCGATGGGTCGTGGCGTCGTTCATGAACCCTCGGGATCGCCTCGCCAAATGGGCTGCCGCACGTGGTCGTAGAGCACGTCGATCGGCTCGCCTCGCAAGGCGGCGAACACCTGCTTGCTCCAGCGCTCAGCTCCGGCCAGCGGCTGGGGAAGGTTGTCGAGTGAGAACCACCCGACATCGGCGCACTCGAGGGGATGGGCCTTGAGGGTCCCGCCGACGGGCCGGCACTGGAAGACCAACGAGTACAGGGGGATCCGGGTCATGCCGATCCGCAGGCCGTCGAGGACAGCGATCAGCCGCACCACCTCGACCTGGATCCCCGTCTCCTCTTCGACCTCTTTGACCACCACTTCGGCCGCCGAGTACCCGACGTCCGCCCAACCGGTGGGATAGAGCCACACGCCCGAGTCGGCCCGCTGGATCAGGAGCATCTCATCCTTGCCGTTGCCCACCGCCGCGCCAACCGCCACTTTGGGGGTCACGTAACCGGGGACCCCCTTGCCCACCGAGGAGAGCCACTCTTCGACCAGGCCGTCGGCGTCCTCGACGCCGTCACTGCCCGCATCGGCCGCCACCCGGATGTCGGCGGCGACCCGGAGGATCTCCTCGAATCGTTCCTGCTCATAGAGCGATTCCGTGAAGCCGAGACCGGTCCGGGCGATGGCAGCCAACGTCTCGCCCCACCGCAGGAGCTGTTTGGTGGAGGGAACGGGTTCCACCTGGTCGACGCTACCCCAACGGCGCAGCCGGGCCAGATCCGGACCGGACCGGAATCGGGTTCGAGGTGCACCGACGGGACTCACAGAGGCCAGCTCGGCTGTGCGTCAAGTGGGTGGCCGACGGGGGTGACCCGATCCCTGGCCAGGGATCGGTAACAATGTGTCGTGTCCGTGAATGCCGACTGCCGCCACTACATCATGCAAACGACCAGGCAAGACGAGAAGGTCGAACGGTGTCGCATGAACGCCAACGAGCACATTCCCTTCGCCTGTCCCGACGGCTGCCTGTTCTACGAGCCTCGCAAGGTCTCGCAGGCTGGCTGGACGATTCGGCCGAAAGACGAGCCCCCGGCTCGCTGAGTGCGCTCGAGACCTGGAGTCAGGCGCTCCGGGTCGCCACCACCGTGAACGTCAACGGGATCTGGGGGTACTCCGGGGGGGCGACCCAGTGGCCGGCGCTCAACTCGACGAGCCACGGGAACTGTTGATGGACATGCCAGTTGTGCTCCTCCAGCCGGTCGATGCGCATCCCATGGTCGATCAGCGCAGTGACCGTCTCGCCCAGTCCATGGTTCCAGTCATAGGTCCGCCGGTTGACCAGCGGCCGGCTGGCGTCCGTGTAGGTCGCATCCGAATCGTCGACGAAGGGTGCTTCTGTCTCGAAGTAGCCATGCTCGATGACCAAGCTGTCATCGCTCAGCGTCCAGGCCAGCGGGTGCCCGTCGTGGAGGTATAACCGGCCCTCCGGTCGCAGGAGGCCGGCCACCTGCGAGGCCCAACGGTCCACACTGGGCAGCCAGCACAGTGCCCCGAGGCTCACGTAAACCACGTCGAAGGTCCGGTGTCCGAGCGCGTTACACGCGTCGAGCACGTCGGCGCAGACGAACTCGGATCGGTCGGAGAGCTCGGCGCGGCCAGCGATCGCGCGGGCGGTGGCCACCGCCTCGGTCGAGAAGTCGAGCCCCGTGACCCAGGCGCCGACCCGGGCCCAGGGCAACGTGTCCAGCCCGAAATGGCACTGGAGGTGGACCAGGTCCATGCCCGACACGTCGCCGAGCGCCTCGAGCTCTCGGGCGCGTGGACCCGGTCGCTCCTCGAGCCACCCTTCGACGTCATAGAAGCGAGAAGCGACATGGAGGCCGACGCGCTCGTCCCAGTTGCGCCGGTTCGCCGCCAGCTCCTCCCTGTGCGAGTCCTCCATCAACCCACCATCCCAAGGTCGTTCCCACCGTCGGACTGAGGACCGATGAGCGTGAATCAGCTCTCGACGATGTCTCCGAGCAGGTCGACCCGCACGCCCTCGTTCCGCAGCCACTCGACGGCACGGTCGACCGTGGGGCCGTCGCCGTCGAGCTCGCAGATGATCCAGCCTTCCCGTTCGCCCACGTTGGCTCGACGGATGTTCGGGACCACCCCGAACTTAGTGGCCATCCGGGCGATCACCGGCTCGCGCACGAGCTCCTCGGGAAACGTCAGCTTCACGCGCACCCCGATCATTGTCCGCTGCCCGTCACGGCCATCGTCTTCTGCGGTAATCCCGATGTCTTCCGCCCCAACCCCAGTGCTTCGTTGAGGTTGCCGGAACGAAATCCGTCCAGGTCCACCGTGACGTACCGGTAGCCGGCGGCGTGGACGGCAGCCGAGATCTCCGCCCGCCGGGACACAACTGCGGCCAGGTCCTCATCGGGAACCTCGATCCTGGCCGTGTCGCCGTAGTGGCGCACCCGCAACTGGCGGAACCCGAGGGCCCGGAGGCCCGACTCGGCATCGGCCACCGACTGCAAGACGCCGAAAGTGACCGGAGTCCCGTAGGGGACCCGGGAGGACAGACAGGCGGCGGCAGGCTTGTCCCAGGTGCGCAACCCCAGCGCTCTCGACGATGCCCGCACCTCGGACTTGGTCAGCCCGGCGGTGACCAAGGGGAACAGCGCCCCCCGCTCGGCCGCTGCCTGTTGCCCGGGACGATGGTCACCGAGGTCGTCCACGTTGACACCCAGGACGACGCAAGAGCCCTCCGCATCGGCCAGGGGACCGAGGGCGTCGAGTAGGGAGGTCTTGCAGTAGTAGCAGCGGGAGCCGTCGTTGGCCGCATAGGCCGGATCGGCCAGCTCCGCCGTTTCGACCTCCACGTGTCGCAACCCCCACTCGGCAGCCAGGGCCCGACAATCGGCCAGCTCCTCGGGGGCGAGCGACGGGGACACCGCAGTGGCGCAGAGCACCCTGGCGGCCCCGAGGGTGTCCGTGGCCACCCACGCAACAAATGCCGAGTCGGCCCCCCCGCTGAAGGCCACCACCACCCGCTCCAATCGGGAGAGCTCGTCACGAAGACGCACCAGGCCGTCAGGCATGCTGCACCAACTCGCCCATCACCGTCTCGACCGGCGCCACCATCCCGGTAACGAACGGCCCGAATTCGGCGAACCGGGCCGAGCCCTCGTCGAAGCGCATCGTGTACACGCACTCCTTCAGGTCGTCGGGGTGGACACCGAACAGTGTCACCCCCCACTCCCACTCGTCGATCCCGGTAGAGCCGGTGATCAGCTGCAGGATCCGTCCGGCGAAGGCCCGAGCCGCTGCCCCATGGCCGAACATCATCTCCTTGCGCTCGTCGAAGGGCATGGAGTACCAGTTGGAGCCGGGGACGTCACCACGGCGCTTGGACATCGGATAGAAGCAGAAGGCCGCCTTCCCCTCGGGCGGAAGCTTCGGGTACAGGCGTTTCTGCTTCATCTCCTCGGGAACCCCGGCGGCGTACTCGGACACCTCGGTCAGTGACACGTACGAGTCGACCAGCACCAGCCCGGCCGACTGCAGCTCTGTCTGGAAATGGCGCAAGCGCCAGAGGTCGGCCCCCAGGGCCATGAACCCCACGTCAGCCTTGTGGCCCAGCACCGCCACCGTGACCACTTGCACCTCGTCGGCCTGGGCGTGCTTGACCGCCCTGACCACCGCTTCGGCATCGACCACGGCGTCGCCGGCGGCCGTTCGGGGGACCGTGCAGAAGAGATGGAGCACGCCCAACCCGGTGGTTGGCGTCAGGGGTTCGGTCACAGCCGTCAGTCTAGGGAACGAGCGAGGGGCGCCCCATCAGGGCGCCCCTCGTCACGTTCGAACCCACCGCTGGTGGGCTGGCAACAGTGTCCGACTTAGAAGTCGTCCATCCCGCCGGGCATGCCGCCGCCGGCACCATCCTCGTCGGGCTTGTCGACGATGACAGCCTCGGTGGTGAGGAACAGAGCGGCGATCGAGGCTGCGTTCTGCAGGGCAGAGCGGGTCACCTTGGCGGCGTCGATGACGCCCGCCTTGAACAGGTCCTCGTACTCGCCGGTGGCGGCGTTGAGGCCCTCGGTCGGCTTCTTCAGGTTGCGGACCTTGTCCACGAT
>JAUTXB010000023.1 GCA_030838245.1 Acidimicrobiaceae bacterium | reverse complement strand
ATGTCGGTTCGGGGAACCGTCAATGTATGGTTCCCGTAGTCGACGTGGAGCAGCTGCTCATAGTCCCGCGGGCCTTCGGAGTACTTTGCGCTGGCCAGTCCCTGGTAGAGCCGAATCTGGTCCGTGCCCAGGAGCACTTCGGCCAGGGTGATAAGGCGCGGGTGCACGACGAGCCGGTTGAGCACCATCTCGGCGAAGGGGAACATGGGCTTGGGTGCGTCCCAGCTCAGGTCGAAGGTGCCTTGGTTCGCATTGTCGGTACCGGTCGAGATGGCGGCGGCGTCCAGAGGACCGAAGTGGGAGGGCCTCGAAGGAGCAGGATTTGAAGGGGCGGGGTAATAGGGAGCGAGAGCTTCTCGTGCCGCTTCGACCTCTCCGGCCGAGATCAGGTCCTCCAGCACGCACCATCCGTCGTCGTGCCATCGATCCAGTGCTTTTGGATCGAAATGCAACTGATCCATGGCGAAGGTATACCAGCCGATCCCTCGCTGATGGCCGAGTCGATCGGGTCGGCCGCACCAACCAACGGAGTTGCCCTCTATCCGGATCAACGAGCGGTCGTAATCGTCAGTCTGCCGCGGCCACGGCCAAGCCGAACAGCTCTTGGAACCGATCGACCCCCATGTCCCTCCCCTTGAGGTCCGCCACGGTGTCGGGACCAAGGATCTCGTCCTGGCCTGGGAACTGGCCAGCTCCGCCTAGCGGCCCGATCGGGACGACGATGCCGCTTCCCATGGGCTGGTAGGCAGTCGGCTCCGAACCGTTGGCCAGCGCAGTGATATTGGCGGCCACGGTCTCCGCCTCAAGGTTGGCGAACGCAGCCATCTTGGCATCGGCCGTCGAGAGGTCTCCCAGGGCAAACACTGTGGTCTGGCCAATGACTTGAAGGGTCGGCTCGACTTGGACGAAGCCGTCAGGCTGGCGGGCCGACAGTAACGCCTCGCCGAGGTAGTCGCTGTTGGGGACAACGCCGAAGCACCGGAACCAGATGTCGGCAGTGATCTCGGACCCTTCCTCCGTGGTCACGGTGAACGTTCCCAGTTCGCCGGCATCCGTCGGTGGGAGCTCGCGCAGAGGGCTCCCGAGCAGCACCTCGACGCCTTTCTCGGCCAGTTGGCGACGGAGCTCGGCTTTGAGCTCGGGCTTGAACGGGCCGCCCAGCACTTCGCCGGCGACGTCGAGAAGGGTGACCGACTTCTCGGGCCATACGTGCTCGATCTCACCGGCCAGCTCGATGCCCACCGGACCGGCCCCGAGCAAGAGGACCCGGTCAGCCTGTGACAGGGCGGCGTGAGCGGCGCGGACCTGATCGTGAGCTGCTTCGGTGTCGACCTTGTCGGTCTTGGCCGGGAAGGCGTAGCTCGAGCCTGTGGCCAGCACCACGTAATCGGCCAGGATCTCCTGGCCCGACGCCGTGACCACCCGGCCTGGGTCGACGAGCGCGGCTCGGTCCCGGACCACACGACCGTTGGCCAGCACCTTGGCGTAAGGCATATAGATCTTCGGCAGCCACGACGGGTCGACCAGGGCACGGAGGGCGGCAATGTTGTGCATGAACGCGTCCTTCGGCTCGATCAGGACCACGTCCATGGTCTCGTCCAGCGCCTTGGCCACACGCACCCCGCCGTAACCGCCGCCCACGACTGCCACGGTCGGCCTCTGTGTTTGATCATTCTCGGTCATCTGATCTCCAGTCCTGGGCTCGTAGAGTACGTCTTGCTGCACGATCATATGTGTAGAAGATGATCTGTGCAAATGATCTTCTCGTTCGGCGCATTTCCCGATATCATGGCCCTGTGCCCGATGACATGACCGCCGGCGATGCCGGAGCGGAAGCGTCGGCGTGCAGTGCCGCCTTGGCCGAGGACCTGGGATGGGGGCTGGGCGTCGTCTTGCGGGCCTACGCCACCGCCGCCCATGCCGCAGTGGCCGACCTCCCGGGGGGGCCCCGGGGCTATCAGGTGCTTTCGGCCGCCGCCCACAGCACCGTCAGCAGCCAGCTCGCCCTGGCCCAGCACCTCGGCATCGACCGCACGGTCATGACCTACCTGCTCGATGACCTGGAGACCGCCGGCCTGATCGAGCGACGACCCGATCCCTCGGACCGGCGTGCCCGCCAGGTGGTCGCAACCGACAAGGGCTCCGAGCTCCTCGTCTCGCTGGACCACCGCCTGCGAGAGGCCGAAGCCCACCTGCTTGCCCCGCTCGACGAGAACGAGCGCCAGGCTTTCCGCGCCCAGCTCGGGGTCATCGCCGCGAGGGCCAACGCCCTCGATCCGGTCGAGGCCCCCTGCGACCTCGCCGACCAGGCAGATGTCGAGTTGCCCACGCCCCGCACCCTGTCCTGACAACTCGCTCCCCGGCCTGGCCTCAGCGACCCTCTCGGTGGTGCGAGACACACCAGCCGGCAGCGGGGGGGCCCGAGGCGGTCGACGCCTGACGGGGTGCTCGGCGGCCTCCCCGACGGAGCCGAACAGGTGTGATCTTCGCCGGGCGACCAGGGCACCCACCGGCCTACGGCATGATGTACGCCTGCGAGAGAACGGTGTCGTGTCTTGAGACGGAGTCCTGAAGCTGGTGCGTGGATGACCCGCGGCCTGACCGACGCCGGCCGACGGCTGCAGGCAGCGGGTCTGGTGGTCGCCATCGCCGCGGCGGCCCTGGTGTACGGCTCGCCCGCGTTCGCCGCCTCCACCCCGACCACGCAGCAACTCCAGGCAAGGGTCCTGACCGTCCAGAACCTTCCCCCAGGATGGTCCAAGAGCACGTCCAACACCCCGACCACGAAGAGCTGCTACAGCAATCCCATCTGGAAGGTCCCCTACCAGGCCAAGGCCAGGGCCGCCTTCCAGCAGAACCAGAGTGTGCCCCAGCTGGTCGAGCTGCTCGGCTCGTACCGGAACGGCCACGCCGCCTACCGACAGGTCGTGGCCAACCTCAACCGATGCACGAGCTTCTCGGAGACGGTGGCAGGCGAGAAGATCGCCGGAACTGTCAGTCCCACATCGAACAAGCGGTTCGGGGCCGAGAGCTCGAGCTACACGGCCAACCTGACCGTGCAGGGAACCGTGCTCGACCAGGAGTTCGTGATCGCCCGAAAGGGGAACACCCTGGCCGCCGTAGCGGTGGGCGACTACGGCACCGTCGACTCGCAGTTGCTCACCCAGCTCGCCACCAAGGCCATGGCCAAGATACCCGCATAGCTCGTTTCAATTCCGGAGCCAACGGAGGGGAACCGTGATGGAAGGACAGAAGATCCTGGTGACCGGGCCGGGCGGCCACCTGACCGCGCCGCTGGTCCGCCAGCTGGCCGCCGACAACGACGTCTGGGGCCTGGCCAGGTTCTCCAGTCCCGATCAACGCACCGAGCTCGAGTCCCTCGGGGTCACGTGCGTCAAGAAGGACCTGGCCGTGGACCGTTTCGACGACCTCCCTGACGACTTCGACTACGTCTTCCACGCCGGGGCCATGGTGGCCATGGACTCCGAGAAGGACATGGCTCATACCTTCGAGGTCAACGTACAGGGAACCGGACGATTGATGGTCCACTGCAAGTCGGTGAAGACCTTCGTCCACTGCTCCACCGGCGGGGTCTATGCCCATGGCGACCATCCCCGCACCGAGACCGACCCCTACGGGGCCACCATCCCCGCCTACAGCCTGTCCAAGATCGCCGCCGAGCACCTGGTCCGCTTCGTCTCCGAGCAGTGGCAGATCCCCACCATGATCCTCCGCATCGGGGCGGTCTACGGATTCGACGCCACCGGACCGGCCGTCCGGCTCGACCGTATGGTCCGGGGCAAGGAGGTCTGGGTCAACCCGACCGAGCCCAGAGGGGCGTCGGTCATGTGGCAGGGCGACGCCGTGCGACTGGCCATCGCCGCCTTCGATGCCGGGCGGCTCCCGGCCATCACCGTCAACTTCTGTGGCGACGAAGCCGTCAGCATCGAGGACTACTGCACCTACGTGGGGCAGTTGCTGGGCATCGAGCCCACCTTCAAGTACACGGACGACACCTATCCCGCCGGCCAGATGGACACGACGCTGATGCACGAAGTCCTGGGGCGGTGCGAGACGTCATGGCGCGACGGGTTCCGCCAGCTCGCCGCCCATCGTTACCCCGACGTCGAGCTGCGTGACGTGGAGGGCTGACCAGAACCACTCGGTCCGGTCAGCCGGCCAGCTTTTTGACCTGCTCGATCAAGTCGACCGGCCGCTGGTCACCGACGGGCACGGGCAACACCTGGAGGTGGGTGACGCCGGCTTCGGCGAAGGCGGCAATGCGCTCGGCCACATGACCAGCCGGTCCACAGAGCGAGGTCAGCTCCAAGAGCTCCTCGGGAACCGCCGCCTCCGCCTCGGCTTTCTTCCCGCTCAGGTACAGGTCTTGGATCTTGTCGGCCGCATCCTCGTAGCCCGACCGGCGGGCGACGTCGTTGTAGAAGTTCCGGCCCCTGGCACCCATGCCCCCGATATAGAGGGCCAGACTCGGGCGGGACAACTGGCGCACGGCCGTCACGTCGTCGCCGTCGCCGATGGCCAGCACCCCGCCGGCGGCGATCGACAAGGGCGCGAGCGACGCGTCCCGCTTGGCCAACCCGGCGTCGAGGGCGGGTCCCCATACCGCCTTCACCTTTTCGGGGATGAAGAGCATCGGGAGCCAGCCGTTGGCCACCTCCGCCGTCATGGCCACGTTCTTCTCCCCGAGGGACGCCACCCAGACCGGGATGTCGGAACGAACCGGTCGGCCGATGATCTTCAGCGCCTTGCCTAGCCCCGTGCCCTGCCCGGGTGGGAGGGGCAGCGTGAAGATGTCACCGTCGTGGGTGAGGGGCTCCTCTCGGGCCCACACCTTCCGGCAGATCTCGATCACCTCGCGGGTGCGGGCGATGGGAGCGACATAGGGCACGCCGTGGAAACCCTCGATGACCTGGGGACCCGATGCCCCCAGTCCGAGATGGAACCGGCCCTCGGACAGGGCATCGATGCCCGCTGCCGTCATGGCGATCAGGGTGGGGGTCCGCGAGTAGATGGGGAGGATGGCCGAACCGATCTCGACCTTCTCCGTCAGTGCGGCCAGATAGCCCATCATGCTCGGGCCGTCCAACCCGTAGGCCTCGGCCACCCACACCAAGTCGAGCCCGGCCTGCTCGAGCTCGGCGACCTGTGCGGCCGACTCCCGGAACCCTCCGGCATAGCTCAGCGTGGTCGTGATCTTCATCGCTTCCCCTCGCAATCCTGCGGCTGGACGGACCGGGCGCGGGCGCGCCCACGGGCATGTTCGCGTACGCCGGGGCCGAAGGTCGAGACGGGGTCCCGCTCGGTACCGATCAGTCGACGGGCGAACCCTCGGCGATGGCCTGGTCGAGGTGAGCACGTTGGATGTCGATATTCTCGGCGATTTGCTCGTCCTCGGCCATGACCGCATCGAGATCGGTGGACTCGTAACCGATGACGTCCATGTCGGCGAAGGTTTGGCGCATCTTCGGGCCCCACAGTCCGACGTCTTTCAAAGTCGGCACGATCCTTGTGAACAACAAGCTGCGGAACACGCGCTGGCTCTCGCTGTGGTTGACGAAGTCGATGCACTCGTCGGGGTCGTAACCGAGGCACTGCCAAAGCTCCTCGCCCAGGAACCGATCGCGCATCCGGTAGCAGGCATCGGCGCAGAACTCCTCGCGGTCGTCGCGCTCAGCCTGGGTCAGCTGCGGGTAATAGTCGCGCAGGGCCAGGCGACCGAACATGACGTGGCGGGCCTCGTCCTGCATGACATAGGCATTGACCGCCTTGCCCAGCGGGTCGCCGGCGGTGTTCCGGATGAGCCCGAAGGCAGCCAGGGCCAGGCCCTCGATCAGCACCTGCATGCCCAGGTAGGTCATGTCCCACCGCGAGTCAGTCAGCACGTCGTTGAGCAGCGACTTCAGATTGTCGTTGATCGGGTAGGCGGTCTCGATCTTGTCCAGGTACCGCGAGTAGGTCTCGACGTGGCGGGCCTCATCCATGACCTGGGTGGCGGCGTAGAACTTCGAGTCGATGTCGGGGACGGTCTCGACGATCTTGGCCGTGCAGATCAGCGCACCCTGCTCACCGTGGAGGAACTGGCTGAACTGCCAGGCCACCATGTGCCGTCTCACGTTGCCCCGCTCGGCCGCGGTCAGCTTGTCCCACACCGGCGACCCGAAGATGGGCACCAGCTCGTCCGGCATCTGCAGCGGGTTCTCCAAGTCGGGGTCGTGGGACCAGTCGATCCGCTCGGCTGCGTCCCACTGCTTCTTCTTGCCTTTCTCGTAGAGGTTGATGAGCTTCTCTCGCCCATCGTCGTACTCCCAGGTAAAGGTGGCCGTCCCCGACTTGTCCTCTGTCTGCCACCCGGTCTTGTCCACCGGCAGCTGGTACACCTTGGTCGTCATCATTCCCCCTGGTCACTGGGCCTCATATTTCAGTGTGGAGGGCCAATGCACCCTTGTCAACGAGGCCCCGTCACGGGCAGCTCAGATCGCCAGCCCATACGGTAGGGAACGAAAAAGATTCGACAACGTGTCGATCCGGAGGGGCGGTCAGCGTCAATTGGGCGATGCGGACATTCCGCCACCCACAAACGAGGAGCCGACAATGCAATACATGTTGATCATCCACAACGATTCCGAACTGCACCCCCAGCCCGGAGGACCAGGATGGGACGAGCTCATGGCCGAGTACGCAGCGTTCGGCGAGCAGCTGGGCGAGTACACGGGAGCCCCGCTCAACGACCCGAGCACAGCAACCACTATCCGGGTGCGGGACGGCAAGACCTTGACGGTCGACGGCCCCTTCGCCGAGACCAAGGAGTGGATGTCGGGCTACTACATCATCGATTGCGCCGAGCTCGATCAGGCCCTCAAGGCCGCGGCCATGGTGCCGTCGGCCAAGTACGGTTCCGTCGAGGTCCGCCCCGTGGCGGAGATGTAGATCTGGAACCTGTTGACATGTATGGCCGCGGCGGTCCGGTGGACGAAGCGCTCGAGCTCGCCTACCGGACCGATCGCGGCCGCGTCCTGGCCTGTTTGATCGGCATCGTCAAGGACTTCGACCTGGCCGAGGACGCGCTCCAGGACGCCTTCGCCGCCGCGGCGACGACGTGGCCGAGCAACGGGATTCCTGTGAATCCGGCCGGTTGGCTGGTGACCACGGCTCGGCGCAAGGCCGTCGACCGGCTTCGGCGAGCCGCGGCGGCCGAGCGCCGCCAACGAGCCTGGGGCGAGCTGGCTATCGCCTGGGACGCCGGAGAAGTCACCGGTCCCATCGCCGACGACCGCCTGCGGCTCATCTTCACCTGCTGCCATCCCTCCCTGTCGCTCGAGGCTCGGGTGGCACTGACCCTTCGGTCGCTGGGCGGCCTCACCACCGAGGAGGTCGCCCGCGCCTTTCTGCTCGCCGCTCCGGCGCTGGCCCAACGGATAGTCCGGGCCAAGCGCAAGATCCGTCAGGCCGGCATCGCCTATCGCGTGCCGACGCCCGACGAGCTGCCCGAGCGGCTGGACGCCGTGCTCACCGTCATCTACCTCATCTTCAATGCGGGCTACCTCGCCGGCAGCGGCACCGAGCTCGTGCGGGTGGACCTCTGCGATGAGGCCCTCCGGCTGGCCGGCCTGGTGGTCGAATTGCTCCCGGGCGAACCCGAGCCACTCGGCTTGGCCGCCTTGCTGCACTTCCAGGACTCCCGGCGGTCGGCCCGGGTCGACGGTGCCGGGCACCCGCTGACGCTCGAGGAACAGGACCGAGGCCAATGGGACAAGGCCAAGGCCAACGCAGGTTTCGCCCTGCTCGACCGGGCTCAGGCCATGGGCGCAGCCGGTCCTCATCAGCTGAAGGCGGCTATCGGCGCGCTGCACACCGGGGCACCACGCGCCAGCCTCACCGATTGGGCCACCATCGTCCTTCTCTACGACCGCCTCCTGGAGTGGGAGCCCACGCCAATCGTCCACCTCAACCGGGCCGTAGCCGTGGCTATGGCCGATGCACCGGCGGCCGGACTGGCCATCTTGGACGATGCCGACCTCAGCGCCGAGCTCGACGACTATCACCTGTTCCACTCCACCCGGGCAGACCTTCTCCGCCGGTCAGGCCGTCTGGACGAGGCGGTGATCGCCTATCGCTTGGCTCGTGACCTCACCGACAACGCGGTCGAGCAGAGCTTCCTGGCCCGGCGGCTCGACGAGATTGCCACTGCGGCCAGCGACCAGGCCCCGAGCATCAACCGATGAGCCGGAGCTGCGACCGGAACAGCTCGGCCTGGTGCACGTAGTGCTCGGCCCCGATGCCGATCCCGGCCAGCGTCTCGGGCGACGCCTCTCGAAGTTTGGCCGGGATCCCCAGTGCCACCGATCCGGTGGGCACGACCATCTTGTCTGGGACCACGGCATTCGACCCGACCACCGCCCCGGTCTCCACGACGGCATCGTGGAGGACCACCGACGCGCTCCCCACCAGGC
Organism: Acidimicrobiaceae bacterium; assembly: GCA_030838245.1. The sequence goes on along the minus strand of JAUTXB010000023.1, from coordinate 6,733 downwards.
ACCCGTCTCCGATCGTGCATCCCTCCAGATGGACGAGATGGCCGATCACGCAGTCGTCGCCGATCCGCGTCGGGGTGAACACCGTCGTGTGCACGATCGATCCGTCCTGGATCGACGTCCGCGCCCCCACCCGTATCTCGCCGCCATCCCCCCGCAGGACGGCGCACGGCCAGACCGACGACTGGGCGCCGATGGTCACGTTCCCGATGATCACGGCATCGGGGTGGACGAACGCCGTCTCGTCGATGGTCGGTACCAGGTCTCCGAGGGCATAGATGGGCACATCTCCTCCTTTTCTTGTTCGACTCGTCGGCCACACTCGTCGCGTTCGAGGCCAGGCCGGCCGATCGCGGTCGGCGAACCAGGATGCCACCTGATCAGCAGGGTGATCCGCGTGGTGCCCGGTGGGCGCGGGTATACCTGACGGGCAGGCAAACGGTGAAGGGGCGAGATGATGTATCGCAGAGGACTGCAGGTCGGGTGTGCGGTGGTGCTGGCGGGTGCCGTAGCGGCGGGTTGCAGCAGCGGGAGCCCGACCAAGACGACGAAGACCACGACCTCGACAACCACGAAGAAAGCGCACCCCACCACCACGTCGACGAAGCCGTCGACCACAGTACCCGCCTCGAGCACCACCAGCACCCCGCCGACCACCTCGGCGAGCGGCGCCCCGTGCACGACAGGGCAGTTGTCGGTGTCGGTCGGCCAGGCACAAGGTGCGGCCGGTTCGCAGATCATCCCGTTGGTGTTCCAGAACACCGGGACCACGACGTGCACGATGCAGGGATACCCCGGCGTTTCCATGGTGGACGCTAGCGGGGCACAAGTGGGCGCAGCTGCGGCCAGGACCGGACAGACGGCGCCGCTGGTCACCCTGACCGGGGGCCAGTCGACGACGGCCATCTTCCGGCAGGCCAACCCGGGGATCATCAATTGCACCCCGGTGGCCGTCCAGGGCTTCCGGGTCTATCCCCCCAACCAGACCGCGTCGGTCATCGCCGCCGACTCGTCGCTGACCACCTGTCCCAACAATGCCCAGGAGTCGCCACAGATCTCCCCGGTGGGCACGACGCCGTAGGCCGCTCGGGGCTCGACGGAGGGGCTACGACCACTCCTTGGGCACGGCGGCCGAGTGCCGCCAGTCAGCCAGTAGGGTCCGGATCGCGGTGATCAGGGAGAGCGGCTGATCAAGCATGACGTGGTGATGGGCCAGGGGGATCTCGATCACCGGTGCGTTGCGACCCAGCTTCTCGTGCATGCTCGTCCCGATGTCCGGGGTGACCAGACCGAACTCAGCCCGCAACAGGGCCACCCGGCACGAGACGGCCGAGAGCACGTCCGGTTCGGGGCGCTCGAAGCCGTGATGAAAGGCGGGGTCGAACTTCCAGCTCCAGCCGCCGGGAACCTGGTGGGCCGAGGTGCGAGCGACGTGGTCCATCACGTAGGGCAGCGAGTCGGGCTGGTCGGGAACGGGGTGGAACCGGGCCAGCGCGGCGTCGAGCGTGGGATAGACGCGCAACGGACCGAACACGCCTTCGCGACCGGCTTCCTCTTCAGGTGAGAACGTCCGCACCGCCGAGTCCACGATGATGACGCCCTTCATCCGATCGCCCGAGGTGGCTGCGGCCTGGATGGCGGCCAGCCCTCCCATGCTGTGGGCGACGACCACGGGGGCCTCGGGGCCGGCCAGCTCTTCGGCCACGGCCAGGATCTCACGGGCCCAGTCGGTGAACGTATAGCGGTCCCGCCGCCCGCTGTCGCCATGGCCGGACAGGTCGAGGGCGGCCACGCTGCACTCGGCGGCGAGCAGCGGGGCCACGTGGTCCCACCACCGGCTGTGCGCACCTCCCCCGTGCACGAGCACCACGCCCGGTCGGGACTGGTCACCCCAACGACGGAAGGCGATCGAGCACCCATCGACCGAGACGTGATCGATGACAACGGGTGCCTCGAGCGCCCGCCGGAACCATGCGGGTGCGTCCGTCGCCGCGCCGTCTACGTTGTCGAGGTCCTTCTCTGGCATAACCAGCGATTCTAGGGAGTAGCCGAGAGGGGTCCCCTGCCCCTGCCCCTGCTCCACGTGACCCGGCTCCGCTCACGGCGCTGCCCGGTTCGCTCGTGTCCTTGCGCTAGCGTTGAGGGGCCGAGAACCCTCGGCATCCCAACCCCCGACCGGTAGCCCGCTGCCCTGTTCGAGGCACAGCCGCATCCGTACTCGTGCCCCCGACGACCTGGGTGGCCCAGCACAAGGAGACCGCATGACCAGCGACCAGAACCGCCCCGCCTTCAAGGTGGCCGACCTGTCGCTTGCGGAGTTCGGCCGCAAGGAGATCGTGCTGGCCGAGCATGAGATGCCCGGGCTCATGGCCATGCGCGCCGAGTTCGGCACCGACAAGCCCCTCCAGGGGGCCCGGATCACCGGTTCGCTGCACATGACCGTTCAGACCGCCGTCCTGATCGAGACGCTGACCGCGCTCGGCGCCGAGGTGCGCTGGGCCAGCTGCAACATCTTTTCCACCCAGGACCATGCCGCCGCCGCCGTGGCTGTCGGGCCCGACGGCACCGTGGACGACCCGAAGGGTGTTCCGGTGTTCGCCTGGAAGGGCGAGAGCTTGGAGGAGTACTGGTGGTGCACCGAGCAGGCCCTGGTGTGGCCGGGCGACGGACCCACCATGATCCTCGACGACGGCGGGGACGCGACGTTGTTGGTGCACAAGGGTGTCGAGTTCGAAAAAACAGGCATCGTGCCCGATCCGTCCACCGCCGATTCCGAGGAGTTCGGCGTCGTCCTCGGCGTGCTCACCGCCAGCCTGGCTGATGACGGGCAACGATGGACGACCATCGCCAACGGCATCAAGGGTGTCTCCGAGGAGACGACGACCGGCGTCCACCGTCTCATCGAGATGGAGCGCAACGGCGAGCTGCTCTTCCCCGCCATCAACGTCAACGACGCCGTCACCAAGTCGAAGTTCGACAACAAGTACGGCTGCCGACACTCGCTGATCGACGGCATCAACCGGGCCACCGACGTGCTCATCGGAGGCAAGGTGGCCGTGGTCTGTGGGTTCGGGGACGTCGGCAAGGGCTGCTCCGACTCGCTTCGCGGGCAAGGGGCCCGCGTGATCGTCACCGAGGTGGACCCGATCTGCGCGCTGCAAGCGGCCATGGAGGGATACCAGGTCGCAACCCTCGAGGACGTGGTCAGCACGGCCGACATCTTCGTGACCACCACCGGTAACAAGGACGTCATCGTCGCCGCCGACATGGCCAAGATGAAGCATCAGGCCATCGTGGGGAACATCGGGCACTTCGACAACGAGATCGACATGGCCGGTCTGGCCAAGATCGACGGGATCGATCGGGTCAACATCAAGCCCCAGGTCGACAAGTGGGTCTTCCCCGACGGTCACGCCGTGATCGTCCTGTCCGAGGGCCGCTTGCTCAACCTGGGCAACGCCACCGGCCACCCCAGCTTCGTGATGTCCAACTCGTTCACCAACCAGACCATGGCCCAAGTGGAGCTGTTCACCCAGTCCGGCCAGTACGAGAACAAGGTCTACGTGCTGCCCAAACACCTCGACGAGAAGGTGGCCCGCCTCCACCTCGACGCCTTGGGCGTCCGGCTGACCACGTTGACCAAGGAGCAGGCCGACTACATCGGCGTCTCGGTCGACGGGCCGTTCAAGCCCGACTCCTATCGGTACTGACGCAACCGCTTCTCCCTAACCGCACTTCCTGACTGCACGTTCCGACCGCACGACGTGGCCGGGGCCACGGCCCAGACGGTCAGAGCCCGAGGAACCAATCCCGAACGTGCCCGGCCACTTCGGCGTCCTTGCGACGGAGGCCATGGTCGCCGCCGTCGATCCAGACATGGGTCACCAGGCCAGGAATGGTCGCCGTGGCCTTCTCGAGCTCGGCCTGGGTCCCGAAGGAGTCACGGGTGCCCGACACGAACAGGCAGGGGACGGAGATGGCCTGGAAATGCTCGGTCCGGAGCCGTTCGGGCTTTCCCGGTGGATGGAGCGGGTAGCTCACCAGGACAAGGGCAGCCGCAGCCATGCCGTCGGCGACGGCCATGGAGCACATCCGCCCGCCCATCGACCGTCCGCCCACCGCCACCCTGGTGCCGTCGACGCCGAGCTCGGAGGCCAAGGCGGCTGCCGCGTCGATCACCGTGGCTAACAGCACCGGTGGTCGGTCGGGCGCCTTCTTCCCGGCCAGCCGATAGGGGAAGTCGACGCGCTCCACCCGCACACCGGCCGGGGTCAACGCCTCCTCGATGGCCACCAGCGACGGCTGGTCGCTCCCCGCCCCCGCCCCCGGGGTCAGTACGAGGCCGGCGGGCACGGTCTTGCTCGGGCGAGATGTCGGCACGGCGGCCGCCCTCAGCTGTCGGCGGTTGCCGCGTCGAGGAGCGAGGCGAAGCGCTCCTTGGCCGCGATCCGCCGGGTGGGCACATGCTCGGTGGGCACGTCGACGGGGGCGTACCCCTTCAGCACCCGGCGGGCGACGGTCACCTTGTGCACCTCGTCGGGCCCGTCGTAGATGCGGGCCGCCCGGGCGGCCCGGTACATCGACTCCAGGGGCAGATCGGTGGAGAAACCCAGGGAGCCGTGGACCTGGATGGCCCGGTCGATCACGTTGTAGAGCACGCTGGCCCCGTAGTACTTGATCATGGCGATCTCGACTCGGGCCTCGGCCGAGCCGACCTCGTCCATCTTCCACGCCGCGTAGAGCGTCATCAGCCGCGCCGCAGTCATCTCGGCCAACGAGTCGGCGACCCAGTTCTGCACGGTCTGCTTCTCGGCCAGCGTGGATTTGTGGGTGTAGCGGGACACGGCCCGCTCGCACATCATGTCGAAGGCCCGCTTGGACTGGCCCAGCCATCGCATGCAGTGGTGGATGCGACCGGGGCCGAGGCGTTTCTGGGCCAACAGGAAGCCCTCGCCCTCGTTGCCGACCAGGTTCTCGTAGGGAACCCGAACCTCCCGGTAGATGATCTCGGCGTGCCCCCCGAACTTGCCGAAGTGCTCGACGGGATCCTCCATGGTGGGGATGTCCCGGACGATGTCCACTCCCGGCGCATCGGCGGGCACGATGATCATCGAACAGCCCTGGTAGGGATGGACGTCGGGGTTGGTCACGGCCATGACGATGAGGAAGTCGGCCACCGATCCGTTGGAGGTGAACCACTTGTGACCGTCGATGACCCACTCATCGCCGTCCCGCACGGCCTGGGTGGCGATCAGGGTGGGGTCGGCTCCGGCTCCAGGCTCGGTCATGGAGAAGCCGCTCCGATAGCGGCCCTCGAGCAGGGGCAGCAGCCAGCGCTCCCGTTGCTCCACCCGACCCGACGATTCGATGCCCACGGCCAGGAGCTCGGCATTGCCCGAGTCCGGCGCGTTGTTGCCGAAGACCACCGGCCCGTAGGGGGTCTGGCCCAGGATCTCGTGCATGAGCCCCAGCTTCACCTGGCCGAAGCCGCCCCCGCCCAACTCGGGGGGCAGGTGCGAGGCCCAGAGCCCACGCTCTTTGACCTGGTCCTGGAGGGGCCGGATGGCCTCGAGCATGGCCTCATGGGAGAGGTCCAGCGTCTCGAGGGGGAAGATGTCGTCCCGTACGAACGAGCGCATCCAGGCCAGCTTCTCCTCGAACTCGGGCTCGGTTGAAAAGTCCCAGGCCATGTTGGTCTCCCTGTCGTTCGGCGGTTCGATTTCGTCACTTCGGAGCGGCCCGCTACCGTACAGCCATGCCCGGCGACGCCACTGCTACCCCCACTCGTACCACCGTCTCCCTCGGCGTGCCCAACCGGCGCCCGACGGCACCCGAGGTCGAGCGTCCCCGGATCGACTCCAAGCTGGCACGAAAGAGGCTGGCCGAAGCGGAGACCGCCCTGCTCGACGAGCGTCGCCTGCTCACCGCCGACGAACTCAGCGCCCTGGCCGAGCTACCCGACCAGTGGGTCACTTCGCTGGCCGCACTGGCCCACCAGGTCCGCCTGGACTGGTGTGGGCCAGAGGTCGAGGTGGAGGGCATCCTCTCGGCCAAGACCGGTGGCTGCCCCGAGGACTGCCACTTTTGCTCCCAGTCGTCCCGGTTCGAGACGCCGGTGAAGGCGACCCCGTTCCTCGATGCCGACGAGGTACTCCGAGCAGCCCAGGAGACCAAGGCCTCGGGAGCGTCCGAGTTCTGCATCGTGCTGGCCATCCGCGGGCCGGACGAACGAACCCTGAGCCGCATCTTGGAGCTGGTCCCGCTGGTGCGCGACTCGACGGGGTTGAACGTGGCCGTCAGCGCCGGCCTCCTCACCGACGACCAGGCTCGCCGCTTGGCCGAGGGCGGCGTCCACCGTTACAACCACAACCTCGAGACCTCCAAGTCGTTCTTTGCCAACGTGGTGACCTCCCACACCTGGGAAGAGCGCGAGGCGACCTGCGCGTTGGTGCGTGACCACGGGATGGAGCTTTGCTGCGGTGCTCTCATCGGGATGGGTGAGAGCGATGCGCAACGGGTGGAGTTGCTCACCCAACTCCAAGAGCTCGACCCCACCGAGGTCCCGCTCAACTTCCTCAACCCCCGGCCTGGCACCCCGTTGGGCGACCAGCAGCCCGTCGGCGCCTGGGAGGCGATCCGCTGGATCGCCCTCTTCCGGCTGGGCCTCCCCGGCGTCATCCTGCGTTACGCCGGCGGCCGGGAAGTGACCTTGCGCGACCTGCAGTCCATGGGCCTG